>JAQUMS010000133.1 GCA_028717985.1 Candidatus Omnitrophota bacterium | reverse complement strand
GTGCCCTTTTTCGGCCGGGGCCGAACAGATTCAGGGGGAACGACAGGTCAAAGAAATAGCCCCCAGGATATTAAAAAGTCCTGAAAAAAAATTTCTCGCGGATACCTATTATGAATACAGCTGGGTACATATAGGCTCCCGTGAAATCGTGTGGAGAGCATTTACGAACCGGTTCTCGTATCTTGTGAAAGGGTTGGAATGTCCGTATGTCGAAATTACAAATTATGAACGGGCGGGAATAAAAGATTATGTAATGGATATGGGTGCGACAGTTAAATCCGGCGATTCTTACCTGAACGGAGAAATCGGGTTCGGCGGAGACCATATTAATTACGTGTACCGTTTTCAGGCGTTTCTTGAGTATACGCAGAAGGCTTTTGGTTACCTGTATTGGAAAACAGGCGGGAGGTATCTCCATTATAATCCTAACGATGTTTATATTTTTTCTCCGGGGTTGATATATTATTATGGGGATCATTACTTTTTCGCGGGATATAATGCCGCCTATACCCAGGACAGGGGAACGGCTCATTCCGGAGTTACCACCATGAATTTCGCGTTAACAAAGAAGTTAAACCTGACATTCGGCGCGGCAGTCGGGGAACGATTATACGACATCTATCTTTTAAGCCCCTCCAAGCAATACGGATATATTCTCTATAATCGTTTTTCGGTCCATCTGACGAAAAACAGCGGATTGGGTATCGGGTATTCATATTCCAAAGAAAACCCTGATTTTTATAAACGAAGCGTTGACCTGAATTTCTTTGCCAGGTTTTAATTCCGGAAAGAGGCGGAAATGAATACCGGTTCCACTGAAATTTTCTGGATGGTTGATAAAGCGCTTCTTTATTTTTCGTTCGCGCTTGCCGGGATGATTTTTATATATGTCGTAGTGAAGGCGCGGGCGCATGAACAGCATCAAAAAATGCTTGTCGACCTTCACGCGCTTATTCAAACACTGGATACCGTTTCTCCCAAAACCGTCCATGACGCCTGCCTCCCGTTTATCGAAAAGGCGTCTTTCAGGCGTTTTTTTGAATTCACGAAAAGCATAGAATCAATTTTTCCCGGAAATCCGGAATATTTCCTTAAAGATTGTGTTGCCGATTCACGGAAAATAAAAGAGGCTCTCAAAGCGGCGGCCCGGTCGCGGAATAAATGGCGGAGGATAGAAGCTATTATTATTGTGGGGTATGCGAATCCTCCCTTGGCGCTCGCCATGTTGAAAAAAAATCTTACCGATAAGGACGAGGATATTGTCTATTTTTCAATGGTCTCCGTAAGCAAGATCCATACGAGAGAAGCGATCGCGATACTTTTTACCTGTTTAAGTTCCCGCAGGTTCAGCGGATACAGAATAGTTTCTCTTCTGGAGCAGTTTCCTTCAGATATGGCGGATGAATTTTTGAACGTTGTTTCCCATGAAGATCCCATAGTTCGTTTTTGGGCGCTTAAACTTCTGGGTAAATTTAAACCGGCGCACTGTGCGCAAACAGTTGAAAAACTGGTTGCTGATTCTTCGCCTGATGTGCGCGCCGCGGCCTGTGAATGCCTGGGGATAGTGGGATCAGAAAGTTCTGTCTCTGTTATCCTGGATGCGTTGGATGATTCCGTGTGGTTTGTCCGGATGCACGCTGTCCGCGCGTTATATGCCATATCAGGACCCGGATGCGTTCCTCAGGTAGTAAGCCTGATTAACGATAATTCCTGGCCTGTCCGCGAAGAGATCAAAAAAATAATGTCTAAAAATATCGAAGCGTCTTTATCCTATATTGAGACCTGCCTGACGGTCAGCGATGAGATGGCGAAAAAATACTGCATAGACGCCCTTGTTGATTCCGGGTATGTTTTTACGCTGCTTAAAGACACGGTATGCGATGATCCTTCGCGGAATATCCGCGCGCAGAGACTGCTCGGGCTCCTTGTTCATTCGGGTATCTATTTCGGGTTAAAAAAATCCCTGGATGATTTTCCGTTTGCCGAACGGATACGTCTTATCAATATTATCCGCGGGTTTGATACACGCCTGGCGGATTGCATGGATACCATATACACAACTTCTTAAACCTATGGAATTAAATCTTTCCGTGTATCACATCTTTTTTTTGGTATTTATTTCATATTTTTTCCTGCTGACAGTTTATTATACCGTTATGGCATTTATCGGTTTATCGGAGAGCAGGAAACGGGCGATTGAAAGCGGAATAGAGGATTACGCTTTGTTTTCTATTTCCCGGTTTTCGATCCCTGTCAGTATTATTATTCCTTCACGGAATGAGGAGAAATGGATTAGTCATTGCGTCAATTCCGTCTTAAATATCAATTATCCGGAATTTGAAATAATTATTGTCAATGACGGCTCTACCGATCGTACCCTCGATATTCTCAAAGACCTGCTGCAGTTGAAACCGATCCTTAATCCGTATGTCGACCGTTTTGATGCCGGAAAAATTGACGGTGTTTTTAAATCAGCCGCCTACCCGTTTGTTACTGTTTTAAGCAAGGCGGGGGGGCATAAAAAAGCCGGCGCCTGTAATACCGCTCTCAATATTGCGCGCTATAAATATATTTGTGTTCTTGATTCCGACACAGTTCTGGAAAATGACGTATTTCTTAAGGTTATGGCACATGTTCAAAAAGACCCTGAAAATATTATCGGCGCAGGGTGTTATTTCGGGCTGGTAAACGGTTTTTTGCTCAATAAGGGAAAGATCGTCAGCAGGAGATTTGTAAGCAGGCCGATCATCGGATATCAGAACATGGAATACATCCGTTCTTTTATCGGCAACCGTTTAGCATGGAGCAGGTTTAATTCCATGCCTATTGTCAGCGGAGGATTCGCGGTCTGGAGGCGTGATATCGTCCTGGAGCTCGGCGGGTTTTCCGAAAACTTCAGCAGTGAGGACCTGGAATTTACGTTTAGGGCACATGACTATATCGTTAAAAAGAAAAAACCGTATAAAATTCTTATGCTTCCGTATTGCGCGGGTTGGACAGCCGGCCCTACGAATATCCGGGCTTTGGTTAAGCAGCGCAACCGGTGGCAAAGAGTTACCAACGAATCGGTGTGGAAATACAGGCATATGTTTTTAAATCCGAGGTTCAAATATCTTGGTTTTGTGACCTTTCCTTATTATCTCTTTTATGAAGTGTTGGGCCCCTTTGTTGAAACGGCCAGCGTAGTGGTTTTCATTGCGGCGTGGGCGGCTGGGATCGCCGATTTTACATCAATGGCTGTTTTATTTCTCCTGATGATGCTTTCTCAAACCATTATTTCTCTGCTTTCCATCCTGTCTTTTTCCCGTGACCAGGAATTTATGAAAGCGGGGGATACGGTATATCTGGTACTGCTGGTATTCTTTGAATTTTTCTGGTACCGCTGGATTATCAGCGCGGCCAAGATTTCCGGGACAATCTCTTTTTTCCGGGGGATCCGTACCATGGACCAGTTTGCCAGGACCGGCGGCGGGGAGGCATATGAAAAAAAATAAAACAAATATTATCTGTACCATCGGGCCCGCAAGCAATTCAAAAACAATTTTGAAGAATATGATGCTCGCCGGTATGGATGTTGCCCGGATTAATTGTTCGCACGGCAGTATCCGCGCGTGGGAGGACACCGTTGTTGGTATCCGTGAATTAAACGCTCGGTTGCGACACCGGCGCGTGAGGATTCTTGTTGACCTTGAGGGATATAGGATACGGGCCGGTTCTTTTAAAAATGGGGACGGAATACCGTTGAAGAAGAAACAAAGAATTATTCTTACGAATAAACGCCGGATAGGAGATGAAAACTGTATCTGTCTTGACTATCCGGGGTCCTTGCGGGGTATTAAAAAGGGAATGGCTGTTTATTTTGATGACGGGAATATTTCTTTGTCCGTTTTGAAACCGGGAAAAGATACTGTGCAGGCGGAAGTTGTCATTCCCGGCTTTTTAAAAGAACATAAAGGCGTGAATATTCCCGGCGTTGATATGGTCTTTAGCGGAGTTACGGAAAAAGACGCGAACGATATATCGTTTGCTTTAAAACACAAGGTTGATTATATCGCGCAGTCTTTTGTCAGGGATCAGGATGACATGACGGTTGTGCGTTCTCTTGTTTACGGGTCTTCCGTTAAACTGATCGCCAAAATTGAGAACAGGCAGGGGATTAACAATATTGAGCGTATACTTTCCGTCTCAGACGGTATCATGATCGCCAGGGGCGATATGGGCGTTTCTCTTCCCGTCTATGAGATCCCCGTGATCCAGAAGGAACTGATTAAAAAATGCAACCGCGCGCGTAAATTTGTGATTACGGCGACCCAGATGCTTGAAAGCATGACCGAACATTTACGTCCTACCCGTGCCGAAGTCACTGATGTGGCCAATGCGATTTTTGACGGGTCTGATTTTGTGATGCTGTCCGCGGAAACCGCGGCAGGTTCTCATCCGGTTGAGTCGGTGGATATGATGCATAAGATCATTACGTTTACCGAACACTATATCCGAAACCGCGGCCCTGTACGCGGAAATCGTTGACAATATTTGCCTTAGGCATAAAATAGTTTTTATGCTGCACTATTGTGAGGCGGCAGAAAGAATATTTTCCGTTTGTATCCCGGAGTAGTATTTTGTTTTAAAACCAAAGGACGGCTATGCATAATACGGGTATTCGTTCTGGTATTGATTTTATCGGTACATGCGCGTGGGGGACACATCTGTGTCTGCTCTACCGTACTAAACAGGAATTCCTTGAGATTTCCGTTCCTTTTTTAAAAGCCGGCCTCGAAAATAATGAATTATGCATTTGGTTGACCGGCCGCGATCTTCCCGCACGAGACGTTAAACGCCTGCTTAAAAACCTCATTCCACAGTTTGATTCTTTTCTTCAAACAGGTAACCTTGAAATACACGATGGCCGTACCTGGTGCTCTCAGGATAAC
>JAQUMS010000132.1 GCA_028717985.1 Candidatus Omnitrophota bacterium | reverse complement strand
ATGCTGTTTAATAAATATGACGGCGGTGACAGGCAGTCAAAGATGTTTGATTTAATACGGGGCAAATTAGAACTCTCGTTGAGAAACGGTAATTACGAGGAAGCACTCAAGATTTTCGAAGAGGCGTTAGTCAGCTATGTGGATGATACTAACAAACAAAAGCTCCTTTCGGTTACTGTTTCCGAACATCTCGCTCAGGTCGTTCCGGCTCCCCGGGCAAAAGCCGCTTTGGATAAAACCTCCGGACGTTTCTATGAGTTGATCGGCGGATTTTATCTGGCTGATGCCGACATGAAAAACGCCTGTATATATTTTTCGTTGTCATTGTATAGTTACGCGGCTGTACATAACTTCAAAGGGCTGACAAATATAGCCGAACAGCTTGCTGCTATTATGCCGCAGATTATTTTTGAAGATGGCAGATCGCTCAGTAAATTTGAAGGTTTACTGGAAATTGTGAGTAACCAGACCGCCGTTTTGCGCGGAGAAGTAAAGACTTATGAGACAAAAGCGGAACGGATTCCTCCGAAGTCGAGGCGTTCTCATCTCTATATCGGACAGGCAGAAATCCTGGAGAAACTTTCACAATTAACCGGATACTATATTTCGCTTAATTCTTCGGCGGCTGTTCTTTTCCGGTGGCTCGCGGATAAATACCGTGATAGAGAAATGGTTTCCAAGGCTCAGAAGGCACTTGAGAAAAGCGCGGACCATTATTACCTTGCCGCGACCGTGTATTCGCACCTTGAAGAACGGAATGCGGTGAAAAGCCTGGATTTATGGGAGTCGTATGCCGACGTGCTGGAAACATTTCTTTCGATAAGCTCCGTCGTGTCAGACGATACAAAACGGCGTGCCTCAGAGGCATACAGGAATCTGTCGCATACGTTTGAATTATGGGCAAAAGCTTTTGAAGTGAATGGAGAGAAGCCGAAAGCCCGGGAATATTACGGGAAAGCCGCCGTGTATAAAGGCAAGGAAGTATCAAGGTATGTTCTTCCCGGGGAAGAAGAAGAGGTTATTGATGGCGCAATCGCGGCCGCCCGGTATTATGTTCTGGCAGGGGAATACAAGAAAGCCGAGAACACTATGAAAATAGCCGAAGCCTTTATAGATTCTTTTGATCAGGAAATCATCACCGCGGAAAATCAGGGTGATCTTGCGCGGGCAATTGAATTCTGCGTTAAACGCGCCCATATTTTTGAAGAAAAATCATCACCGGTTTTCTTGGCCCTCTATACCCGCGGCGAACTGAAAGAATTCAAGCGGAAAGCGGCTAAGCTTTACGGCATGTCATCATCTTTTTCCGATAAACGCGGCATGCTTTCAGACGCGGTTACTTACGTTGAAAAGTCGCTTGTGCTTTCCGAGGAAATGGAAGATCAGAGGGAAATTATCCGTTCTTTGATTGCCGCGGCCATGTTGCACAGGAGAAATGGGGATTACCGTATTACAGCCGAGTATAACGTGAAGGCGGCTGAAATCAGCGAATTCCGCGGAGAGTATCCTCAGGCGGCGGCCGCGTATGACTTCGCGGCTGAAGCAATGGAAATTGTCGATCCGTATTCTTCCGATGTTATCGGATACGCGGAAAAAGGTCTTGAGTTATGGAGAAAGACGGAAGATATTGATAAAATTGCGCGTGCTTTGACGAAACTGGCTATTATTCATGCTGAAATGAAGCATTACTCTGAGGCTGCGTATTATAATGAACAGAATATTCCGTATCTTATTCAGTTGAAAGAATGGGATGAATTTTTAAATGCGGTTATTTTTGCCATGACGTTATACGTTAAATCCGGAAAACCCGAAAACGCGCTGAGAATACGGGGGATATCGTTAGAATTGCTTAAATCACGCCTGAAAGATGATTCTGGCGATACATACTTCAGGTATATGCGTGCAGTGGAAGAAAAATGGTCGGAGTTACAATCGAAGAGATCAGACGGCGGGGATGAAAAAAATAGTGTGCCGGGCGACGATGATACATACGCGTTTTTTGCCGGATATTTAGCCGCGGTGGCGGGTATTGAATATATTAACGGAATTGGTTCTCCTTTTGAGTATGTGATTTTTGCTGCGGCAGTTGTTTTAGCCGTGGCAACTATAATCTTTCGTTACCGGATGAAATTTGCTGTGTTGCTTGGGTCCGTGTTTACCCGGGGTATTATAGCAGGTTCGATTATAGGCGGGGTTTTGAGTTTTATCCTGGGATTTGCCGGAGTAGAACATATGTCTGGACCGCTGACATTAAGCGTCTTTTTCCTTTATATTGCTGCACAGCGGGTTTTCTCGGCAATGGGAGTTGAGTTTGATATCAAATTAGGCGGAAGTCCGGGCAAACCTCAGAGTTTTGTTTTGAGCCTTATATTGCGTAAACTGGGATACGATGAGGAAAACACGGAAGAAATTATATCTTTGTATAATTCTATATTGAATAATGGAACGTTTTATTTTCTTCAGGATGATATCCGGAGAGCGGATCTACGAAAAAATCCTGAAGTTTTAAGTCGTTTCCTTCAAGATTTTATTATGGCTCTTTCCGCGATAAACGCACGCGATGCGGATTTTCACAGGCTTTTGGAATTGCTTATAAACGGATTAGCTGAAGATGATATTTTTGCGGATGTCAGGGAATATGATGGTTTTATGGATGGGGAACGGGAAGAAATTATCCAGCAGTTATATAATGTGTCTATCGCGTCTTTTTCATATTTCGCGTTGTTAAGCGCCGGTTTGCGCAAAATAAAATTCGCCTATTCCGATAATTCAATGTTTGTTATTGTTCCGTGCGGAAAAAATGATATTTTCTTCGATGTTATCCATCGTGTCGTTTTGACTGTTCAACCGAAAGGTTTGTATAATAAAAATGGGGCGTATTTGGTTTTTGCGCCGGGAAAAGATGTTCAGCAGGGAATATCAGGCCGGTCGCGATTATCGCCGGCAGACGTATTATCCGCGTATTTCGCGTCTATTCAAACCGGCGGTATGTCTATATTTGGCTCGGCCCTTTTGACTGTCAGCGCTTCCGTGATGGAAGAAATAAAGGATTTTGACAAGGCTGGGGCTCTTGTGGACCGGGCTTTGAAATTTAACAAAAAGAATGCCGCGGCGTATAACGTCAAAGGTTTGCTTGCTGAGCGGCAGGGTGATTTCAGCTTAGCGCGCGCAATGTACGAGACCGTCGGTCGTTTACGCCCGGATGACAAGGAAGTTCAAATACTTCTGTGGCATCTGGAACAGGCGGAAAAAATGAAGGAGTATAGAAATGAACTTTCCCAGGAGCGTATTGAGATAGTGCGGAATGTAATGAAAGAGTGGAAAGACGAAAATATACGCGGTGTAGTGATATTCGGTTCCACAGCCAAGGGCACGGCGGATGAATTGTCCGATATTGACTATCAGCTGATCAAGCGGTGGGGAGAAAATACGCTGGTATTTGACGAGGGGGATATGACTTTCGCACAGGCCATTTCGGGAGTGTTTAACGGTAATGTTTCTATTTCTCCCGTGATGCCGTTTGTTTTTAATTCCCCGCTTGGAGATTCCGGGGCTCGCCTGGCAATACAGATGTTTTATATGTCCCCTGAGGCGTCAGGAATTCAGGCGTATAACTGGAAAAACCATTCCCGTCCGTTGATTGATGCCTGGATTGTGGTGGCGCGGACTCCTGAAGAAGAACAAGAACTTGCGGCACGGATACGTACATTAGTCCGCGAAGAGATAGTACAGGTTAAAAACAGTCGGTTACACACGGGGTCTTTTGAAAACGACGGCGGCATGACCAAATATGATGAAAAAGATGTTTTCCGTATTATTGACAGGATCATGAGCGAATACCGGAAAATAGAAGAGAGGCAGTTATACGGGTTGATCGGCTTATACTCTACCAGAAGCGGTATTATGGAAACGAGGATCGTTCCGGATTTAATAGAGGCGTATGAGACGCGTAAGGGGATGGATTTGCCCGTGGGCATAGGGATTGCCGGTTGCGCCGGAAGCGGAAAAACATCGGTTGCTCGCGAATTGAAAGCGCTCCTTGCGGATACCTCGACACCAAGCAGCATTATTGTGTTTGACCATTGGATGCTTGATCCCGGTGATCGTCCGCTTAATACCGTTACCGGTGCCGCAAGCGAACAGATCTTTGATAAATTTGAGGTGAGAAAGTTTGTTGAATCAATGCGTTTATTTATTCAGGGACAGTCAATGCTGAAACCTGTTTATGATACAACATATCGCGGCAGGATCAAGATTGGTATGGATGCGGAAGGTATTCTTACGTTGTATTGCGGAACCCATTCTCCCGTGGTCATTATAGAAAAAGAACCACGCCCGTATTTTGAAATTACTGGGTCCGGGGACGCGAAAGAAGAAATTGTTTTGGATGAGAGAGTTGTTTCTGTCTGCCGTTTGCCGGGAGATCCGTTTTCCATTGCAGTGAGTATCGGTGAGACCGTTCACCGCGTTGAGGCACTGAAAAACGGCAGTCGTGTTATAACCGTCCTTGACCGTGAATCGCACCCCGTAAAAAATAGCGTAAATCAATTTACCGGTGAAATAATCGCTGAATCACGCGCTTCGCTTGTGCCGGGAGGATATCGGGATTCACACGGCAATTTCCTGAAAGGCGCCTGGGATATGAAAGAATATATTTCTGCTCATGCCGGGGGGGTGTTTATCGTGGAAGGACTGATGGCGCTGTACGATTATTCCGAAAAATCCGAAAAAGAAAAGCTCGCGTTTTTGTTTGACCGTGCCATTTTTATTTCTGTTGATTTCAGTGTAAGGCTGTTAAGACAGGTGCGGCGGTTTTCTTCACGCACTGAAGTTGCTACCGGCAAGAAAGCCTATAAGCTCGATATAATAGGAATGATGAATAAAATCGGCTCGCGTGTGCTTATTGAAGATACTATTGTTGAGCCGACAGCCGGCAAC
>JAQUMS010000131.1 GCA_028717985.1 Candidatus Omnitrophota bacterium | reverse complement strand
TATAACGCTAAAACCATTAGCTATACTTACAATGCGCGCAATCTTTTGACCAAGATCACATATCCGAATAGTACTACAGTAAGTTACAGCTATGATGGGCTTGGAAATCGTTTATCTATGGTGGATACTACCGGGACAACGGCCTATACCTATGATAACCGGAACCGTATAACCAAAATTGTCAGCCCGGGCACCAATAATACTATCAGTTACGCCTATGATACCGAAAGTAATCGGGTGTCTATGACGAATCAGGATAATGGGATAACAACCTATACGTATGATACCTTAAATCGCGTTAGTGAAATGCTCAACCCTGCGAACCAGAAAACGCAGTATCAGTATGATAATGCAGGCAACCTCGTTAAAACTTCCTATGCCAACGGAACAAGTAATAATTACATCTACAACAAACGTAATCAGGTAGTCACTGTGCAGATGAAGAATTCCGCGTCGCAAATTATCGCTTCAGCCGTTTCAGTATATGACCCGGCGGGTTTGCTGACTAAAATCACGCATGAGAATGGCGATACTATTGCTTATACATATGACGCGGTTAATCAATTGAAAACCGAGATCAAGAAAAATTCTGCGGGGACAACTGTTTATTCATTTTCTTACAGCTATGATGCCGCCCGTAACCGTACCAGCATGGTTAAAAACGGCGCCACTACCTCATATACGTATAACAACTTGAATCAATTAACCAAAGCGGGGACTATCGCATATACCTATGATTATAACGGGAATCAGATTAAAAGTACGGTCGGCACAAGCGTTACGACCTATACGTATGATTTTGAAAACCGTTTAACCAAAATTACCTATCCTGGGACTACGCCTGCGAGCACATTTACCTATGACGGTGACGGCAGAAAAATAAAAAACACCGAAGGTACCACGGTTACTAATAACTTATTTGACGGGCTTTTGCCGGTAATTGAGCGGAACAGCTCGAATGTGACGCAGGTAATGTATACCCGATTGCTTGGCGCACCCGGAGGCATAGGCGGGTTGATCAGCCAGAAGCGGGGAACAACCTCGTATTGGTATCACAATATTCACAACGGGCCAACCAATGTCAGCCATCTGACCAGCTCAACTGGAGCCATAGCGCAGAAGTACGCCTTTGATGCCTTTGGTAACCTGATGTCATCAACGGGTACGCTGACAAATAACTACCGTTTCCAAACCAAAGAACTGCATTCCAAGTCCAGCCTTGTTTACTTCGGAGGCAGATGGTATAATCCGGCAGTAGGAAGGTGGATTACGCCTGATCCGTTGGGGATAATCGACGGCCCGAATCTGTATTGTTATTTGAATAACAACCCCATTAATGATCTTGATCCGTGGGGATTGTGCGCAGGGATTACTGGGGATTCGGTAATTGTTGAGATTTATTGGAGAAAGCTTGAAAGAGATGATTGGTTTGGGGATGTAGTAGGAAGAGTTCATCCTTTTATGAGAGATACAAGTAGCGGAAAGTTTTTTGAATTGCAAGCTGTTAAAAGTGGAGATAAAATGACTATTAAGATACTCGAAGGCGACATAAGCAAAATGAGTAGGGGCACGCAAAAATATTGGGGCACTAACCCTAAGCCCGATCAAGTAGTTAATGTATCTAAAAGTAAATTTTATCAAGCTATAGCTAACTATAAAGCTCAATATGAAGGTAAAAATTATAGCATCAATTTAATAACCCATGAGTATGACTGTCAGGGATTTAAAAACTACGTCATAACTCGCTCTAAAATATAGCGATAATTTAATAGAGGAGGAGTTCTTATATGAAAAATAAATATGGGAAAATTTTTTTATCCTCTTTTTTTTTGTTTTTATGTTTAACTTATGGTTTATGTATCGGAGGAGAAATGGACAAAAACTCTATGTATAATGAATTAATAGATATTGCTAAAAAAGAAAATTGGAAGATGGTAAACGTTCAACAGCGAGATATTAAAACAAACATTGCAATAATTTCTGAATATTCTTTCAAAGAAAATAAAACAAGAGATGTTTATTCGTATCCTTTTTGGGCATTAGATAGGGCGGCTCTTGTTTCTTATGATTCGAAAAAAACTGCTTTTAGGATTAACGGAGATTCAAAAGACGATGGATTGTATATAGTGAATATGGCAACGCTTAAAGTAAAGAAAATTATTCCTTTTCAAACGAATTTCGGTTTGTCATGGAGCCATGATTCAAAAAAAATAGCATTTGTAGGAGTTTTGACAGAAGATGATATTGTGAAATCTCAAAATTCACTTTTTATTGTCGAGATTGAAACAGGAGAAATGAAATCGTTTTCAGTTGGGGGTATTGATTCTATCACACATCAAAGTTTTTCCCCCGATGATTCAAAAATTGTGTACGTCAAAAAACTATCGAATAAAAATTACATAATGATCTACGATTTTAATAAAAGTGAATCCGTTCAATTAGCCGAAGGAGACAGTCCTGTATGGTCTCCAAATGGGAAGTGGATAGCTTATTTTGATGAGAATAACGATATAACGATTATTAATTCTGAAGGGAAGCAGAAAGAAAAGTTAATTAAAAGTAAGGTATCTTTTAATGATGATTCAATGAGGGGAATGCTTATGGGTCCGATTTATTGGTTTCCAAATGGAGATTACCTTTTTTATACTAAATGTCAAAATTTACAATGTGAAATTGGTACTTCTTACATAATAAAAATTTCAACAAAAGAATCTCAGGAAATCAAACAAAGTAACTGGGTTTTTAGCTCTTGGGCTTTTGCCGGTAATTGAGCGGAATGTTTTGAATGTGACGCAGGTAATGTATACCCGAGTGCTTGGCGCACCCGGAGGCATAGGCGGTTTGATCAGCCAGAAGAGGGGAACAACCTCGTATTGGTATCACAATATCCACAACGGGCCAACCAATGTCAGCCATCTGACCAGCTCAACCGGAGCCATAGCGCAGAAGTATGCCTTTGATGCTTTCGGTAACCTGATGTCATCATCAGGTACTCTGACAAATAACTACCGTTTCCAGACCAAAGAACTGCATTCCAAGTCCAGCCTTGTTTACTTCGGATCCTACAAAAGTGTAATGCTACCGGTTTAGCAAGCAATTTTTAAGGTGGAATCCGGCTCTTTGATTTTCTGGTTAAAGGTACCACGGTCACCAATCAATTTTGAGGCAAATCAAAAGACTTGGAGCTTAAATGTTAACTGTACTGATTTTGTGGTCGGAGCGGCAAGAACGGTTGGTATAAATGTTCCAAATGTAAAAGCAGGAAATTTTAATGATCCTAATAGACTTGCCGAATGGTTAGATTCATTGAAATAATGGAGGAAAAATGAAAAATATGTATTTGAGTATATTCTTTTTTATAATCCTTAATATTTCTGAACTAACGTATGTCTACGGAGGAGAATTTACAATGAATAAAATAAGAAAAGAGCAATATACGTCTACTTATGAGATAAAAAATATCATAGATACCAAAACGGTAATTCTCAAAGATGATACCACGATTTTTTTGATTGGAATTAAAAGTGATTTATCTAAAGAAAATTTATCTTTTATGAAAGAACTGCTTTCAAATTCAAAAATTGTTCTAATTCAAGATCAAAACTTTCCGTTGAAGAATTATTTTTATGTCTATATCGTTAACTTAGATATCAAAAAGATCCCGTTTAAATTAAATAATTTTTATCCAGAAGCCCGCGGTTTTTTAGATTTAAAAGTAGGCAAAGATTTAAAAAAAGCATTGTTATATAATCTAAATACAATTTTGTTAAAATCAGGATATTCAGAAGTAGATACAAGTATTTCATTCCAAAATTTGGAATATTTTAAACAGTGTGAAAAAGAAGCAAAAGAATATACACGAGGGATGTGGAAGTCTCGGTAATCAAGAAAAAGATTTACATTAAATATTAGTTTTCGAAAATGTCAGCCATCTGACCAGCTCAACCGGAGCCATAGCGCAGAAGTACGCCTTTGATGCCTTTGGTAACCTGATGTCATCATCAGGTACGCTGACCAACAATTACCGTTTCCAAACCAAAGAACTGCATTCTAAGTCCAGCCTTGTTTACTTCGGAGGCAGATGGTATAATCCGGCAGTAGGAAGATGGATTACGCCTGATCCGTTGGGGATAATCGACGGTCCGAATCTGTATTGTTATTTGAATAACAACCCCATTAATGATCTTGACCCGTGGGGGTTGTGCGGGGGCCAGCCACCCTGGGGGCAAGCATGGGGGGTACAAGATAAAAAAATAATAATATTAGGGGAAGGAATAATACCCGTTTCCCTTTGGGAGGATCCAATATTTGCAGTGGGCTTTGGAGCGGGAAAATTAGTAACTTCTGGATTAACCGCAGGTGCAAAAACAGTTCTCTATTCAGGAGCTGGTCAGGATTTAAGAGCTGCTGCGAGTTCAGGTATTCCTATATTTAAGACATTTATTGGTGGTTCTATGTATAAATTTGAAATGATTACAGGAGTTAGATTCCCTCGAATAATGTGGGATGTAGCGTCAGCAATTTATGCCACAGGTGCAAAAGGAACGGTTCAAGTTTTTTTAAATGAATCCAATTATAACAGTACTTTTTATAGGATAGAGGCGAAAGTTATAGAATTTTTGGGGAAAGCAGAAATGATTTTTAAATAACTACTTAAACAAAAAAAGGAGGTATTTTATTGTTGCGGATATTAGAGGGTTTATTTCAATTTATTCTTAGTTTGTTTGTGTTTGTGATTTTTAATAAGATTTTTGAATTTATATGTACTAAAGGAAAACCGAGATATTTTAAGCCGTCAGATATTCTTATTGAAGAGAAACAAACTGATACAATCATTTTATTTAGCGGATTGGCTCTTTTATGCGTAACAATAATTTTAAATTTTTTATTTAAGCCACTTATAGGATTTTATTTGAGTTCAGTTTTATTTATTTGGATGGGGTCGAGTATTTT
>JAQUMS010000130.1 GCA_028717985.1 Candidatus Omnitrophota bacterium | reverse complement strand
GTATATCCGGGGTATTGCGGGAGAGCGGTTCTGTATCCGCAATTCGGGCCTCTACGCGGTGGTTGAAGGTGTTGGTGACCATGGGTGTGAATATATGACCGGGGGCAGGATAGTTATTCTTGGCGCCACGGGTCGTAATTTCGCCGCCGGCATGTCGGGCGGCATCGCGTATGTCTATAATCAGGATGGAACGTTTAAAAATAAATGTAATCATGAAATGGTGGAATTACAGTCTTCTCTTGATGATGAAGATGTTGTAACTCTTAAACGGCTGATATCCAACCACTATAAATATACCAAAAGCGCCCGTTCGAAAATTATGATGGATGGTTTTCACAATCACCTGAAACATTTTGTCAAAGTGATGCCTCTTGAATATAAACGTGTTCTTGAAGAGAGAAAATTAGCTGAAAAAAAAGAACTTGCTGAAGTATCGGATGGTTAAATCCGGTATCCTAAAATTGATTTTAGTTTTAATGAGTTGATGAGGAATCTATGGGTGATCCACGAGGATTTTTAAAACTTAAAAGAAAGTTTGGGCAATACAGGCCGGTATGTGAACGCGTGGCAGATTTTCGGGAAGTGGCTATTCTTCGTCCGGAAGAACTTGCCAAAGAACAGTCTTCACGGTGCATGGATTGCGGCACTCCGTTTTGCCATTGGGCATGTCCGGTAGGCAATTATATTCCGGAATGGAATGATTTGATGTTTTTGGGGCAGTGGGAAAAGGCGTTCGCGTTGCTGGATGCGGCAAACAATCTTCCCGAAATAACGGGCAGGATTTGTCCTGCATTGTGCGAATATTCATGCGTTCTCGGCATTAATGACGATCCCGTGACCATCCGGGAGAACGAGTTTTCGATTGTTGAACACGCGTTCAAGAAAAACTACATTAAACCGAAACCTCCTCTTCGGCGCTCAGGGAAAAAAATAGCGGTTATAGGTTCGGGACCTGCGGGATTGTCGTGCGCCGCGCAGTTAAATAAGGCGGGGCATCGGGTCACCGTTTTCGAAAAAGACGATTTGCCCGGGGGGATTTTACGGTACGGTATACCTGATTTTAAACTGGAGAAAAAAATCCTGGACCGCAGGATTTCGATATGGAAAAAAGAAGGGATTATTTTTAAAACGTCGGTTAACGCGGGGATAGACATATCTGCGCAGAAGCTGATCAAGGATTTTGATGCCGTTGTGTTGAGCGGCGGAAGCCGTACTCCCCGTGATTTAAAGATTGAAGGAAGAAATTTGTCCGGAATTTATTTCGCGATGGATTATCTTATCCAGTCTAATAAATTGAATTTGGGCGCGAAGATACCTTTGAGCCAGCGTATAAGCGCGAAAGGCAAGCACGTGGTTATTATCGGAGGGGGAGATACCGGTGCCGACTGCGTGGGAACTTGTAACCGGCAGGGAGCGGCATGTGTTATTCAAGTGGAATTGCTTCCTCAGCCCGCGCGATGCAGGACTATCGAGCATCCTTGGCCCAAATACCCGCTGATCTTAAAAACCTCGACAAGCCATGAAGAGGGAGGGGAACGGCGATGGTCGATCCTGACAAAAAAATTTATCGGTGAAAACGGCGCGGTAAAAAAGCTTGTATGCGTGAATGTTGTTTTTGAAAAAGACGCCGCGGGGTGTCCGGTAATGCGCGAAGTTCCGTGCTCTGAGTTTGAAATCGCGGCGGATATGGTCATTCTCGCGATGGGATTTATCGGCCCGGAAAAACAGGGTTTGTTGGAATCATTGGGAGTTGAATTGGATAACCGCGGTAACGTTAAGACAAGCGCTTCGTATATGACGTCTATCCCGAAAGTTTTTTCCGCAGGAGACATGCGCAGGGGGCAGTCGCTTATAGTGTGGGCGATTTCAGAAGGCAGGCGCGCCGCGTATTCCGTTGATGAATATCTTATGGGCTCGAGCGTTCTGCCGAAAATGTAATACGGCAGGCCGGTGCCTGATGTATATACAGAAAGATTTTTATGAATTGCATAGTGTTTTTAATCGCAATCCCGTGTGTTGCCGCTTTTCTTCTTCTTTTCCTTCGTTGCCGCGTACTAAGGGGATGGATTGTTTTCCTGACCTCCTTTCTTGTGTGCTGCGCGTCTATTTTTCTGCTCGTGACCCAGTTCCACCGCGAAATCTCATATTTTGATTTTGTCTTCCCCGGTATTTCTTCGGCAATGGCAGTCATTAAAGTCGCTCTCGCGGCATATATTTTCTTTATCGGCATTAAACACAAAAAGTTTGTTATATCGGGACTTATAGCGCTACAAGTCATATTATTCCTGTCGTTTGAATATACTTATGGGCATGCTCTTGTTGTGGAGCATAATTTATTTATCGATAAGTTTTCCGTTATCATGGTCATGATCGTAGGGATTATCGGGAGCCTGATCGCTGTTTTTTCCCTGGGCTATATGAGGGATTTTCATGAACAGTACCACAAGGAGATCAAAGATAATCGCGGTTTCTTTTTCTTCCTGATATTTGTTTTCCTGTCCGCGATGTTCGGTATTGTCTGTTCCAATAATTTGCTGTGGATGTATTTTTTCTGGGAGATTACCACGGTATGTTCTTTCCTTTTGATACGATATAAACAAACGGAAGAATCCGTGAGGAACGCGCTTTTTGCCCTGAAAATGAATTTATTCGGAGGTCTCGCATTTATTGCCGCGATCTGGCTTTTATACCAATCCACGGGAACGATAGAGCTGGATAAACTTATATTGCATGGGGGAGGGATCGCGTTATTGCCGGTGGTTTTGCTTGGTTTCGCGGGATTGACCAAATCAGCGCAGATGCCTTTTTCTTCATGGCTTACCGGCGCGATGGTCGCGCCGACTCCCGTATCGGCGTTGCTTCATTCAAGCACTATGGTTAACGCCGGGGTGTATTTAATTTTGCGTTTTGCTGGTGTGTTTCAGGTGAAACTTGCCGGTTTTATGCTGGGGATTATCGGAGGAGTTACGTTTTTGATCGCGTCATTCATCGCCATTACGCAAAGCGACGCTAAAAAAGTTTTGGCATATTCAACCATCGCTAATTTGGGATTAGTGGTGTTGTGCGGGGGTATAGGCACGTATGAGGCTGTTTGGGCGGGGATCCTGTTGATTATTTTTCACGCTATTGCCAAGGGGTTGCTCTTTTTATGCGTCGGTATTATCGAGCATAAAATACACAGCAGGGACATTGAAGATATGTCGGGTTTGATTATTACTATGCCGAAGATTTCCATTATGCTGCAGCTGGGAATGGCGGGCATGTTTTTGGCTCCTTTCGGCATGCTGATCAGTAAATGGGCGGTGCTTAAGGCCTTGGTTGATTTTAATCCGGTTTTAGCGGTATTCATAATCTTTGGCGGAACTGCCACGCTTTTTTTCTGGGTGAAATGGATGGGGCGATTGCTTATTGTCAGCGGTGAGCCCCGTGATCTGGAAAAAAACATCAGCTTGAGCGAATGGGTTCCTTTAACAGGGTTGTCTTTGCTGACCCTTGGGATCTGCGCTTTGTTCCCCGTTGTTTCTTCAACTATGATAGAACCGTATGTGAAGGAAATATACGGGGTATCTATAGCGATGAGCAGGGGAAATATAGTTATCATGTCGATTATGCTTGGCCTGGTGATGTTATTCCCTCTCAGTTTCATAAATTATGGAAAGAACGTTAAAGTGGTAGACGCGTATCTCGGCGGCGGCAACGCTTCTCCCGGGACTTCGTTTTTAGGGCCGGCAGGGAAAATAACCGCTATGGAAACCCGGAATTATTATTTGGTGGATTATTTGAACGAAAAACGCCTTTTGGAATTCGGCGTGGTTTTGTGCCTTGTTTTAATCGCGTGCATGTTTATAGTTTCATACTGGTAGAAAGCGGACAAAGATGAATATTTTTCTTATCATAATTTCGTATATTGTGTGCGCGCCGTTAATCGGAGGTCTCCTCGCGGGTGTCGACCGGAAAATTACCGCACGAATGCAGTCGAGGGTCGGGCCGCCTGTTCTTCAGCCCTTCTTTGACGTCCTGAAGCTGCTGCTCAAGGAAAATCTTGTGGTCAGGCGTTCACAGAATTTTTATATCTGGTTCTATCTGTTTTTTATCGTTTTTACCGGCGTCCTTTTTTTCACCGGTGAAGATCTTTTGCTTTCGATATTCGCGTTGACCCTGGCTGAAATATTTTTTGTTTTAGGAGCGTATAAAACCAGTTCTCCGTATAGTTTTCTTGGCGCTCAGCGTGAACTTTTTCAGATAATGGCGTATGAGCCGATGATATTATTGAGCATTATCGGCATGTATATGGTTACGGGAAGCTTTTATATTATTGATATCGTGCGTTTTCAGAAACCGCTCGTTTTTTTTCTCCCCGGGTTATGTGCCGGAGTAGTGTACATTCTTGCCATAAAATTCAGAAAATCACCGTTTGATTTATCTATGTCTCATCATGCGCATCAGGAGTTGGTCCGGGGCATTACGACTGAGTTTTCCGGCAGGACCCTGGCCATGATTGAAGTCGCCCATTGGTACGAATATACGGTTATACTTGGTTTTGTTTATTTGTTCTTCGCCTCGAATCCTGTTGCGGGGATTATGAGCGTGCTGGTTGTGTTTTTTCTGCAGATACTGATTGATAATGTTTTTGCCCGGGTTAAATGGCAATTGACAATTCAAAGTTGCTGGCTGGTCGCTCTGACCGCCGGATTGGGAAACCTTATAGTTCTTTATTTTATCAGGAAATAACCGATGTCGAATTTAAAAAAATCACCATGGATTATTCATTATGACGGCTCGAGCTGTAACGGGTGCGATATCGAGGTCCTTGCCTGTTTGATGCCCGTGTATGATGTTGAACGGTTTGGTGTTATAAATACGGGTAATCCTAAACACGCGGATATCTTCCTTGTTACCGGCGCGGTTAATGAGCAGAATAAAGAAATCATTCAAAATATTTATAACCAGATGCCT
>JAQUMS010000129.1 GCA_028717985.1 Candidatus Omnitrophota bacterium | reverse complement strand
GCTTGCAGTAATATCGCCGTTTGTCCCTACGTTCCCATTGTTCCACCTGTTGCCGAATTGATTATAAGGGCCGTCGATTGAATTATAACTGTCTATTTTTGCACCGGTTAAAGTAACCGATTGGCCTGCATATACGGCATAATTGAAACCGAGACCTGTGGTTACAAGCAATTTTAAGACCCGTTTTCCTTTGTAGTTATTTTTCCTCGGCACATATCCGGTGGATATAATGACGGCGTTGCCGTTCTCCGAATGTAACGGTTCCCTGCAAATTACCTCATATTGTCCCGCTCCCAGAATATGTTCCGCGTAGCCGTTTTCATAACCGTGCGCGCTATCGGTGCGCCAGTTTAAATCCTGATTCAACTGATTTAACGCCCATTGCGCGCCTGATTCAGCTATAAACAGAGCTCTTTCCGAATCAAACGTGCGAAGATTGGTGTCAAAATCTTTTGACTGCATGTTCACCACTGTTATTATCAGGATGGAAAAAAGCATCATGGTAAATATAACAACAATTAAAACTATCCCGGAGTTTTTACGTATTGCAGGTACTCTGATGTGCATAATTTTTTGCTGAAATCTAAAACACGTTTTCAGCACCTCCATAGTTATATTACGATCCCTATTGTTCTGCCCAGGAAGCAATATTCACTTTTTTTTCAAAAAGGGGCAGGGTTTTCATTGATTCATCGTAGTGTATAAAAGCTTGTCCGCTGAGATCCACGGTTTTTCCGATAAACGCGCCGAAAAGATTTCCTTGCCCGGATATGTCTAAATTCGCGTTCGGGGCGATAACTCCGCCGTAAAAATTTCCTTGTCCGGTAATCGAGATAGTGGAAGAACCGGCGCCGCTTCCATATAAGATAAAATTTTTCGGCAGGTTTGTATTATTGGCTACGCCTTGTCCGCTGATTGAAATATCCTTGTCCGCGTACATTGTAACCGGCCCCGTACTCAACGCGTCAATAATTATCTGCGCCTGACCTGTGATATTTATCGCGGGGTTTCCCGTAAGATACATATTTACCGGTCCGATTATCGTGAGTATTTTTTGTCCTGAAAGATCTATTGAAGTATGTTTATAGTCTCCCGGATCGATGGTTTGGGTTTTTGTCAGGTCTCCGGAATTCGTTAAATTAACAAGGGTAGAGGGGATGGAAACAGTGGGAAGGTTGTAGTTACTCGTATGACTAATTGTCCCCCAGACGTATTTAGTATCATTAAATTTTCCCCAGGGGCCTGTGTCCGCGTTTCCGTATACATACGCCTGTCCGCTTGCCGAAATATCCCCGTTTGTTCCGACGTTTCCGTTGTTCCACCTGTTGCCGAATTGATCATAGGGGCCTTCTGAAGAATTATAACTGTCAATTTTTGCCTGTCCGCTCATACCTATTGATTCACCGGCGAAAACCCCGAAATTAAAACCGAGGCCGGTATCTACCAGTAGTTTTACAATGCGTTTCCCAAGATAGAATGGCTGCTTAGGGACAAATCCCGTGGATATGATGACTGCTGATGCGTGTTCTGAAGCTTGAGGGTTCCTGCAGATAACCTGGTATTCTCCCGGACCGAATTTATGGCCGGCATAGCCGTTTATATACCCGTGAGAGGAGTCGGTTCGCCAATTTAAATCCTTGTGTAATTGATTGAGCGCCCATTGGCTTCCAGCTTCCGCCGTGAACAAGGCGCGTTCGGAATTAAAAGTGCGGACATTAACGTCGAAATTGCTTGATTGCATATTTATCACGGTTATAAGCAAAAGCGCGAATAACATCATGGTAAATATGGCGACAATTAAGACTATCCCGGATCTATTGACAGAAATCATGACATAACCCCCTCTTTTAATATACTTCATTATCAGAGCTTTTTCAATTTTTTAAAAAACAAAAGACCTTAATTGTAAACTATGATATATAAATTGATTGACAATTATGCAGGGGCTTTTATAATACATCAGATATGAATACAAAAAAAGTATTAGGTATAATTTTTGCAGTAATGGTTTGTTTTTCCACGTCATATTGCCTTGAGGAATCCGTTTCAAATCTAGGTTCCATTGTGATTTCCAAAAAAAAAGTGCCGGTTTCCGGTTTTGATCCAACAGAAGGAAGTATTATAGGACAGCAATTCAACGGTTCTTCTCTCGGCGGATTAGCTTTTTCTGGCGTTGACCTGCAAAGCCGTTCTCCGATGGGGGATATACAAACCGATTTTGTCGTACGGGGAGGGACCTTTCAGGATACTCAAATGCTTTTAAACGGCCGGCGCATCAATGACCCTCAAACAGGGCATTTTAATTCCGATATTCCGGTTACCAGCTGGGATATCGAAAAAGTTGAGGTGCTGTCCGGAAGCGCTTCTGTTCTTTCCGGCCCGGACGCTGTGGGAGGAGCGGTTAATTTTATTCTTAAAAAACCGCAGGCACATGAACGATTCCTGGCGTTGACAGGAGGGCAAGACCGGACAACGTCCGTTTTGGTTGGGGTTAGTGAGAAAAATAAGGATGCCGGCTTCCGGTTATCTCTTGAAAATCAACAATCAGGCGGTTTTCATGAAGATACAGATTTCAAAAAATTTACCGGGGCGTTAAATTCTTCGATACGTATTCCTGATGGAGAATTTACTGCGGCGGCGGGGTATCTCGATAAAGAATTCGGCGCATATGATTTTTATACTCCGGGAAGCGGATTTCCTTCCCGGGAATGGATTAAAACCTATTTGGTTAATACCGGATTTGCTCTTGAAAGGGGAGACTGGATCATAAAACCCGATTTTGTATGGCGGCGCCATTATGATACGTTTATGCTGGATAAAACCCAGGTGCGTAGCACATACCTTAACCATCACAGAAATGATACCTATACTCCGTCTTTTTATGTTTCGCGGGATATGGGTGTATTCGGCCGGACTGGTGCCGGCGTGGAATATGGTGAAGAGAAGATTATTTCCGGGAATCTTGGCAATCATAGCCGTAGGCATACCAGTATATACTCTGATGGAACGAAAGATTTAACCTATAGATTGTCTGCCGCCGCGGCGATTCGTTTTGATGATTTTAACGGTTACGATAAGATAGGTACCGGAGCGGTTAATTTAAAGTATGCTTTTACCGAAGAACATTCCGTTTTTACAGGTTTGTCTAAAAATATCCGGGTGCCGTCTTTTACCGAGCTTTATTATAATGATCCTATAACCGAAGGGAATAGCGGTCTGCAGGCAGCACAAGCGCTTAATTATCAAATTGGATATGCCGGTAAAAAAGAAAGCCTGCTTTCAGGAATTACGGTATTCCTCAGAGATGAGAAAGATACTATCGATTGGATAAAATATTTTCCGGGACAGGGTAAGTGGAGGGCCGATAATATTCAGGGGTCATTGGTATTGGGCGTGGAAAACCGACTGGGCATAAGCATAAAGGAAAATATTTTTCTGGAATCCGCATATACCTTTACCCAAAAATATGAAAAAGAAGAGGGATATGTGTATAAGTACGGCTCAGGATATGCGAAGCATGTCAATAATACTTCGTTGAACTTCAGCACGCCGTTTGGCCTTCAGGTTATCGGTATGACTTATAAGAAAAAAACAGGTAGGGACGGGTGGTTTCTTTTAAATACATATTTGAGCTATAATTTCAATTCCAAATCGTGTGTGTTTTTTAAAGTAACAAATGCCTGTAATATTGAATATCAGGAAATAGAAGGTATCCCTCAGCCGGGAAGATGGATTGGGGCAGGTATACAGATGTCCTGGTAATAATCTTGCGTTCAATGATAATTAAAGGCTTGTTTCGTCGATCCCTACTACTTTTACCTTGGCGCCGTCTTTAATTTCTCCTTGCGCTTCCGTGATAATAAGGTCGTTGGGTTTTACTCCAGTTGCGATCTGGACATAATCGCTGGTTTCATACGCCAGGGTTACTCTTTTGACTTGTACCACGCCGATTTGCACTCCATCGGCGTCTGTTTGGATTGTTTCAGCGGGGACAAGGGGGACTTGTATCTGGTTCCCTACGCGGGATACGCTTGTCGCCGGGACAATAATCGCGTTTTTGGTTTCATATAATTTTATATCCGCGCGGCTGAACATTCCCGGAAGAAGGGCATTTTCAGGATTGTTCACTTTGATTTTCACGGTAAGGGTGCGGCTTTTTCCTTCCACTACAGGATAGATATATTCTACAGTTCCTTCAAATGGGGTTTTTTGATACGCGTCCACGTATACCTTGGCCTGCTGGCCAATTTTGATTTTATCGATATCTCGTTCAACAACACCGACTTCAACATACACCTCTTTTATCTCGTATAATATTCCGACTTTGTCCTGGGGTGTTATAAATTCTCCTTCTTCGGCATCCCGGGGCCCCATGAGGCCGTCTTTACTGGCGGTAATACAGGTCTTAGTCAATTCATTTTCAGATAGATCCATTTCGCTTCGGGATGTTTCAACCTGATATTTGGCACTTTCGTATTCAAGCTCCATTTCTTCTAATTTTGTTTTTAATACGGCGCCGACTTCAAAAAGCTTTTGGAATACTTCCAATCGTTTTTTTGCCGAATTGGCCGTGGCTTGAGCGGAGTTAAATTTATTTTTAGCGTATGAATATTTAAGCTGGACATCTTTGGGGTCAAGGCAGGCTATAACATCGCCTTTGCGTACTTTTTCTCCTTCCCGAAAATTTATTTTATTGATCGTGCCGGAAATTTCAAAGCGTAATTGTACTTCTGTTTTTCCTTTAACGGTTCCCATTACCGGGAGATTATCCTGGAAATCAACGGGTTTGATTTTAAACACACGGACCATAATGGGAGGAAGGTCGGCGGTTGAAAGGTTTTTGAGCTGGTTTTCTTCTTTTTTGGTTTCAGGTGTTGTTGCCTGCTGAGGAGATGGTTTTTTTTCTGTTTTTGCGCCAGTTTCATCGGCTGTTTCTTTCGGCGTTTTTGTGTCTCCCTTGGGTTT
>JAQUMS010000128.1 GCA_028717985.1 Candidatus Omnitrophota bacterium | reverse complement strand
ATAATACAGCTTCCGTTGATTTCAGCTAAAACACGGGCTTCTTTAAAAAGTGAACGTATCTTTGCGGCTCCTAATCCCACAATAATACCT
The DNA here is from genome assembly GCA_028717985.1 of Candidatus Omnitrophota bacterium. Lineage (GTDB taxonomy): Bacteria > Omnitrophota > Gorgyraeia > Gygaellales > Profunditerraquicolaceae > STD1-16. Next base: position 4,897 of record JAQUMS010000128.1, on the reverse strand, counting down.
TCAAGCTCACTTCCGACAACCGACAAAAACGGAGCTTTTACTTCTGTAGCGATCGCCTTTGCCAGATATGTTTTTCCGCATCCGGGAGGACCAAACATAAGAAGGCCTTTGATGATCTGCCCCCCAACCTGTTGAAGCTTCCAACGGTCTTTCAGCAATTGAACAACTTCCCATGCTTCACGCTTTACTTCATCCATGCCGATAACATCATCCCACTTTATATTAACTTCCTGGCTTTTCACCACTTTCTGTCCCATTTTGGTGATACCGCCGCCAAAGAAAAACCAGTAGTTAAAAATAGTGTAAATAGACGCGAAAATGATTGCGGTTACAATGGAAATGAAAAATTGAAGCGGAATACTTGAAAACTGCAGTTGTTTGTAGAAAGATTCGAGGTCAATCATCGCCCGTGTCCCTGCTATCAGGACAATAACGGTAAACACGATGATAACGCCTACAACAGCAAAAAGCACTAATTTAATCCAATGAAGTTTAATATAAACGGAAATTTTCCGGGAATCCATATCCCCCCCCTTTTTTTATTGTGGGTTTCAGAATAACATAAATAGACAGGTAAGTCAACTACTATCGAGAAACTTGAGAGCATATTGAAAACAAAAGACGGTAACGCGTGAAAATCACAGAAGAATCTTAAGGCCCTTTTAAAAACAAAAAAGCGAAAACTCCGATTTTCAGAAGTCTTCGCTTTTTTATTTGGTTGCGGGGGCAAGATTTGAACTTGCGGCCTTTAGGTTATGAGCCTAACGAGCTACCAGGCTGCTCCACCCCGCGATCTACAAAAATCTATTCTTTTTTCTGGGTATCTCCAGGTACAACTTTAATCGGGATTTCGTCTTTACGAACAACGCCCATTTTATCCCTCAGGACTTTTTCCTGATACAGATTATCGCTTTCAAGGCGTTTCAATTCCTGCTGCAAAAGAGCATTTTCTATCCGCAGTTTTTTGGTTTTGCCCTCTAAATCCTTGTTTTTTTGCTTTAGTTCCTGAATCTTGGAATAACTCGGGACGAAAAGGACAGCTAACACTACGCTAATGCCAATAAGCCCAAGCGCCCGCTTAATGATAATTTTCCACAGTGAAGCCATAGTAAAACCAGGGTATTTCCGGAATTAATCCGCATTTCTTCTTTAATATTTTCCGGATAGAAAATATATAATGTGTTCCGCGCGTACCTTTAAAACGAAACGCGCTCCCACGAAGAACCTGCATATGCCGCCCGTGATCCCAGTTCTTCTTCAATCCGTAATAATTCGTTATACTTACAAATCCTGTCGGTACGGGATAATGAGCCGGTTTTAATCTGGCCGCAGCCGCTTGCCACCGCGAGATGAGCAATTGTCGTATCTTCTGTCTCTCCGGATCTATGAGAAATAATGGCCTTATATTTATTTTTCTTGGCAATGTTAATCGTCATTAAGGTTTCAGAAAGTGAGCCGATCTGATTAACTTTAACGAGAATCGCATTCCCGATTTTTGCTTCTATGCCTTTCTTGAATATTTTAGGATTGGTAACGAAAATATCATCGCCCACCAACTGCAATTTTCCACCAAGCTTTTTCGTCATCTCCTGCCATCCTGCTGCGTCATGTTCCGACAAACCGTCTTCAATTGAAAGCAAGGGATAATTCATAACCCATTTTTCATAAATTGCGATCAAATCTCCCGACTTTTTTTGTGTCCCTTCAAAGGTATACGATGCGCCGTCTTTACAAAATGAACTTGCGGCACAGTCAAGAGCCAAGCACACATCTTTCCCCGGTTTATAACCCGCTTTTTCTATGGCCTGCAGGATCAAATTAAGGGCTTCTTCGTTTGAATTGAGGTTTGGGGCAAAACCGCCTTCATCACCGACGGAAGTCGACAAACCTTTGGACTTGAGGATGGATTTAAGATTATGAAAAACTTCCACAGCCGTACGCAGCGCTTCGCTGAACGTAGGAGCACCTGTCGGCATGATCATGAATTCCTGAATATCCAGGTTATTATCGGCGTGCATGCCGCCATTCAGGATATTCATTAACGGGACAGGCAAAAGATTCGCTTTTTCTCCGCCTAAAAATCTATATAACGGCTGTTTTTTGCTTATCGCGGCGGCTTTCGCCACGGCCAAAGACACGGCTAAAATCGCGTTCGCGCCCAGGTTAGACTTAAATTCAGTCCCATCAAGCTTTAAAAGCAGAGAATCAATCTTTTCAAAATCGGGAGTTAATCCTTTTATTTTAGAAGCGATAATTGTATTTACGTTGCTGACGGCCTTGGAAACACCCTTGCCCATATATCTGGTTTTGTCGCCATCGCGCAATTCAAGGGCTTCGTTATCTCCCGTTGAAGCGCCCGAAGGCACAGAAGCCCTGCCTAAAACTCCATTATCTAATATAATATCGACTTCAACGGTAGGATTACCGCGGGAATCGATGATTTGCCTGCCAATAATTTTTTTAATTTTTGCCATTCTTGAGCCTCCTTAGAAGAAAAATATGCCTCGCGCAAAACCCTTTCTTTTTCTTAACTTTAAAATTCTATCATAATTCGTTTGTAAGTCAAGGGAATACTTATACGAGCTCTTAGATCTTTGCTGATAGCTCTTAGTTTAAACAAAAAAACTATGATCTATAAGCCATGAGCTAATTATTCCACATCGATTAAATCAAAACTTCTGTCTATAAAACCTGAGGAAGAAACAACCACAACGTTGATTTCGGTTGTTCCGGGCTGGGAATATACCGTGGAAAAATTCGCCGTCTCTGAAGCAGGCTGTGCGGAACCAAGATTCCCTGACCATAAATATTGCACTTCCACCTGCATACAGCCGCTTTGCGGCACAACGGACACCGCAGAGACCGATGTTTCTTTATCCTTCATGGACCGGCAGGGAGAAGAACGTAAATCAGCTTTTGACATATCAAAAGACTGATCCTCTTCTTTAAGGGACAAATCCATGAATGTTTTTAAATTATATTCAAGGGGCTTATTCCCCTCAATCTCATTCAGGCGTTCCTTCGTCAGCGCGACCCTATCCTGAAAATTTAAACCGGCGGCAGTGACCAATTTCGCGTAATATTCTTTTGCTTTTTCATTCTTCTCTTCCCACTGGCTCAAAAGTCCGAGTTGATATAGACTGGCTATTGTCATAGGACTGATCCGCTGAACGCCCGCAGGATCCTGAACGGGTTGTTCAAAAGCGGCACGATCCTTTTTGACTTGATTTTCAAAAAAGAACTTCCCGGTTTTAGCGTCTCTTAATACATAGGTATAAATCATTCCGAGTTTAAAATTGGCTTCGTCCGCATGGGTAGTCTCCGGAAATCTCTTGAGCAAATCCAGATACATATCTTTGGCCTTCAGAAAATCACGGGACCTGCATAGATTAAAAGCCCTTTCATAAACAATCTGCTCTTGTAAACTATCTTTCCCATACTCTTTTTCAACTCTATCAAAAAGTTTCTCCGTAAAAGGAAGACAATCGTTTTTGCAAAAGAACAACCGGGCAATACCGGTTATTTCCTCAACTGCCTGTTCTTTATTCCCGCCGGCGTTTTTGATGACCCGTTCCGCGTAGACATCATAGAGGATCTGGGAAAGATCAATATTCCCCTCTTTATAGAAACCGTCGGCAATCGCCCTGATTTCTTTTTCCGTGCCGCCCTTAGCGATAAACTTATCCACATAAAGCTTATAGACATCATTGGCTTTCGCCTTTTCACCATAAGCTAAAAAAGCATCGGCAATATCCTTCAACGGCTGAGGATCGTCTGAATTTTTAATATACTCCTGAATATTCTGCAAAAGGGCATCTAAAGCCTCTTCATGGAACGCGTCCTGTTGATCCCGGTGAAACTGCCAAAGCAGAAGCCGCGCGTAAAGAGATACAGCGGTTTTAGCAGGAAACACCTGGGCCGTTTTTTCAGCCCCGACCATAATCTCTTCGCGATAATCATTTCCTTTGGCAAAATACTCATCCCAGCTTTGTTTTTCTTCCAGGTATTTAAGCTGAAGATACCGGGACAAAGCCGTATAATAAGGAATGAACTGAGAAACAACTTTGTTCTTTTTTTCTTCCTCCCGCAGGATCTCAATAAATTCAGAATACCTGTGTTCTTTCACGCATGAATCTTTAAGGATTTCAAGCGCGTGAAAAACCTGATCGTCGTTTTTAGCGTCCTTAAGTTGGGCCTGCCAGGAAATTACGGGGGGATTCTCCTGGGCGTATCCTATCCTAAGAACGGCACCGAGAAATAACAAACCGCTCACAACCATACCAAGGTATTTCATATGCCTCCGCGCTGGATAATATTATTTTTTTGTTTTTGTTGGTTTATTGACTTTGACGCCGGGATTCTTCCAAAACTCCCGGATAAGATAATACGCTTTACGGGGAACACGTTTATCCACCCCGCCTTCTTTAACTTCATTTGACAATGACACGATACCAAACCACTCTTCATTCATATTCTTATTATCCGGGGCGCCAATATCAAAATAATAACTTCCATTAGACCAGTTTGATTCGGTATTATGAACACCCCAGCTGTCAGAAGCATAGCTATTGTGTTTCCACCATTCATCCGTCCACTCGAACATTGCTCCGCCGATACAATTTCCCGCGCCTTTTTTTGAATTCGCCAGGTTATCATAGATCTGCCGCCATTGAGCTTCAAGAAAAAACGCCTGCATATTCTGGTCTTCTTTTTTTAATGCCGCATCATACGCGTCGGCGCCAAACTCTGAAAGTAAAACCGGCTTATCAAATGTCGCCTTAAGAGATTGGAACAGGTTCCCGAAACTTTTCCCCCGGTAAATTATACAAGCAACCGCGTCAACGTCTTTACAAACCTGGTTCGCGATATCAAGACCTATCAATTCCCCGTTTCCAAG
>JAQUMS010000127.1 GCA_028717985.1 Candidatus Omnitrophota bacterium | reverse complement strand
TAGTAACCGTCCAATACGGCGGCCCAGCAGCACACTTCCGCAGCCTTCAAGACACCATGTCCTCCGGTTCCGCAAAATAAAATATTTACCGGGTGTTCCGAAGGGACGTGTTTTTGTTTTTTTAGTATTATTTTTTTACGCTTCATGTTTGGTTTTATTCCGTTCCAAAGCTCCCGGCCCGCACATCTCCACGCACACATTACAACCCGCGCATAAAGAATTATCAACAACTATATAGCCATCTTCCGATTTACGGACAGCCGGGCAGTCAACCGTCAAACACATATAACACTTTTTACATTTATTCTTATCATATGCCGGAGGACACCCGCCGACTTTCAGGACAAACCTGCATGGATACCGCGCGATTATGACTGAAAGCGCGTTTTCCCGGGTTCTCCGTATAATTAATTTCTCCAGCGCGGTAACATCCCGGGGATTAATGACGTCAACTGAATCCGCCCCGCAAACACGGCATAAATCTTCCAGGGACAATTTTTTTGTCTGTTCTCCCTGCATCGTAACGCCTGTCCCCGGATGAGGCTGATTACCTGTCATCGCCGTAGTGGAATTATCAAGGATAATAATGACTCCCCGGGCCTTATTATACGCGGCATTGATCAATCCCGTGATCCCTGAATGCACAAACGTTGAATCTCCGATCACGCCCACGGCATTGCGTTCTCCCGCCTTGCCAAATCCTTCAAAGAACGTAATCCCGCTTCCCATGCATAAACAAGTATGTAAACTTGACAATGGCGGCAACGCACCCAGCGTATAACAACCGATATCTCCGGCAACAATTTTTTTTAATTTTTTAAGGACCGTGAAGACCGACCGGTGGGGACACCCCGGGCACAACACCGGCTTTCGGGCGCCGGAAGCTTTTTCTTCTTTAGACTTGCCGCGGACAATATAAGGAATATGTTCCGGCCTTAATTCCCCGATTCTGAACGACGGATGTTTTCCTGTGCATGGAATACCCGCTAACCGGACGTGTTCTTCAAGAAACGGCTCAAGTTCCTCTATAATATAAACTTTTTTTACCTTCTTTGAAAAAGATCTCGCCAGCGTCTCGGGAAACGGCCAGCTGAACCCCAATTTAAGGAATGAGGCGCCGGGATACATTTCTTTCGCGTACAAATATGATACGCCGCTGGTAATAAATCCGATTTCCCGGTTATTGATCTCAATCGTATTCAGAAATGTTTTCTCCGCATATTGCTTAAGCCGCACAAGCCTCTGTTCGAGTTCAATGTGCCGCTTATACGCGTTACCGGGAACCATAACATATTTAGGGACATTAACAGTGAACGGCCTGACAGGAATATCTTTTCTCGTCCCGATAACAATATTCTCTTTTGTGTGAGAAATACGGGTAGTCATGCGGACCATGACAGGAGTATCAAATTCTTCGCTGACCTGAAACGCTGTTTTGATAAAAGCATACGCTTCGGAAGGAGACGAAGGCTCTATAAGGGGGATTTTTGCCGCTTTCGCGAACAAACGATTATCCTGCTCGTTCTGAGAAGAATGAATGCCCGGATCATCGCAGGAAACCAGGACAAAACCGGCTCCAACGCCGGTATACGCGGAAGTCATCAGAGGATCCATGGCAACATTGACTCCCACGTGCTTAGCGGCGCATAACGACCGGGCACCGCGGACGGAAGCACCCAACGCAACTTCAAATGCTACTTTTTCATTAACCGACCATTGAGCATCTATTTCGGGAATATGCGCATAATATTCCAGAATTTCTGTTGAAGGCGTTCCCGGATACGCGCACGCTACCCGCAGGCCTTCTTCATACGCGCCCTGCGCCAACGCTTCGTTTCCCGAGATAAATCGCATATTTTTCTTTTGATTTAAACTCATCGTCCCGTGCAATGCCCCCGTACCCCGGGAAACACAACGCCCGGAATACTTATACTGAAAACCAGCAGCCTGGAATTAAAAATATCTATACCTGCATATTATATGCCAGCGGCCGCAAGAACACAAGGATACAGGAAAAAGAATTACCGCCTTATTATACAAATTTGAGATTTTATTTTTTTCTGCGTATGACGTGATGCCCTTGTGACGTACGCGATGAAATAATCCTTCCGGCCGCGGACAACGCTTCTTCTTTGGTCGCGATTTTCCCTATGGCCTGAAGTTCTTCCAGCTCGCGCAATAGTTTACCTATCAACGGCGAAGGAGATAATTTAAATGTCTTTATGATATCGTGCCCGTTTACAAGCCGGACCTTTTTTTCTTTTTTTAATTCCGAGAAATACTCCCTGATCAAGCGGCGCATAAGCCGCTCATGGCGTTCCCGGGAAAGTTCAATTGTCAGGTATCCCCGAGTAGCCCTTTGGTCGGCAAGAGAAAGCATGAGGACCATAACCGCATCCTGCCCCGCATCCCGGAAAAACCTGAATTTCGCCCGGGGAGTCAGCGTCTCGTTGTTAGCCATATATCCGGGCCTCAAATGCATAAACGTGATCCTGCGCAGAAGCCGGATCTCTTCATTGGAAAGTTTCAGCCGTTCCCCGATACCTTTGACGAGCTGCGACCCAAGGCGCTCATGTCCGTAAAACGTAACCTTTTTCTTTTCTGCGCGGAATGTCCCGGGCTTTCCTATATCATGAAGCAGTAATGCTAACTTAAACAACTCGCGGCGGGTATGGCCGGAAGAAACTTCTTCTTCAAGATATGCGGTAATATCTTTGTTCCGTGAAAAATCTTTCAGCAGGCTCTCCCCTTTTTGCACCGTGTCAAGGGTATGCTTCCATACATCCAGATTATGATACGGCCCTTGTTTCAATTTATACATCGGTTTAATTTCGGGGAAAATAAGTTCAAGGATCCCCGCTTTCCAAAGGCTCTTGAAAACTTCATAACCGCGGACGCTTGATAAAACCTTAAACAATTCGTCCCGGACCCGTTCAGAAGAAACCGAAAGCAGCTTTTTTTTCTTTGCGACGGCGCGCGCGTGCGTTTCCTTATCTATATGAAAATCAAACAACGCGGAAAGGCTGAACATCCGCATAATCCGCACAGGGTCTTCATCGAAACTTTTTTTATTCACCGCCCGGATTTTTCCGGCGGATAAATCCCGGAGGCCGCCGTAGGGATCTATAATAAGGCGTTTGAATGTCCTCAGTCCCCCGGTACCGGAATTATCGTTCACACAGGAATACGCCTGTTCAAAATCAATCGCCATACTATTAACGGAACAATCGCGATGGAGCAGATCGTCTTTTAAATCTTTTCCGCGGAAATCGGTAAAATCAAGCGTATACAGGACTCCGTCTTTCTCTTTCCGCACCACGCGGCCGCATCCGTGTTCTTCATCCAACACAACAAACCCCGAACGTAATTCCCGCGCCAGGTCACGGGCGAACAAAACCGCGTTATTCTCAAGGCAGAAATCAATGTCGGGATTTTTTTTATCGCGTTTCAGGAGAATGTCGCGGACAATCCCGCCTACAAGATAGAGCGCGACATGTTTCCGGCGCGCGAAATCCCTGATTTCCCCCAATAAACGCCTGTTATTGTAAAACCATTGTGTGGATATAATCATGCCGATTACCGAATAGGAAGGATTACTTCCGGACATAGATTCCCGGGATCATTTACCTGTATTAAAAACATCCATTTGTTTTAAAACTTCATCTTCTACAAAAATAGGCGCGTGCGCCCGGACGGCAAGCGCGATGGTATCCGAAGGACGGGCATCAATGATTTTCAATTGTTCCGGGGAAGTTTTCAGAACAAGCTTGGCGTGAAAAGTATTATCCTCGAGTTTATCCACGATCACCCGGTCAATGTCCGCGGCGAGAGTTGTGATGGTCGAATATAAAAGGTCGTGAGTTAACGGGCGGGGCGGAACAAATCCGCTGATTTGAAGTTTAATAGCCGACGCTTCATTCAACCCTATAATGATAGGCAGCAACCGGCTTCCTCCCTTTTCTTTTAGGACTATCAGCTGGTCATGCCGTTTTTCGTCAATAATGATTTTACTTAACTCCATTTCAACCATATGGATGTCCTCCCTCACCGCTGGCGATGTTTTTCCCTTTGGAGAATGGTCTTCAATTCGTCCATAAACTGCCCGACATCTTTGAACTGCCTGTAAACCGACGCGAACCGGACATAGGCTACTTCATCCAGTTCTTTCAACCGCTGCATCACGATTTCGCCGATTTTAGACGAAGATATTTCCTTACCGCCTTTTTTCTGGATCTGGCGTTCAAGCTGAACAACTATATCTTCCATTGTATCCATGCTGATAGGACGTTTTTCACACGCTTTCATAATACCGTTCAGGATTTTTTTACGGTCAAACGACTGCCGCTTACCGTCCTTTTTAATTACCATTAAAGCCGACTCTTCAATATATTCGTATGTGGTAAAACGCTTGGAACAACGCAGGCATTCCCGCCGCCTGCGGATCGCGACCTCATCCTGCGTTGCCCGGGAATCGACAACTTTATCTTCTTTATAACCGCAAAATGGGCATTTCATAATTCACGCCGTCAGAACAACAATACACCGGTCTTACGGGTACGCTATCCTGATTATTTTTTAACTGTTTTGATCTTGATTTTAGCCTGTTTCAAAAAATCCATGGCCATTTTATCCGGATAACCGTCAAGGATCACCACAGAAACAATGCCGGCATTAATCAGCATTTTGGCGCAGATTATGCACGGCTGATTGGTAATATAAATCGTGCTTCCCTGAATGGGTATCCCGTGAAGAGAGGCCTGAATGATCGCGTTCTGTTCGGCATGAAGCCCGCGGCATAATTCATGCCTTTGTCCCGACGGGATCTTTAATTTTTCACGCAGGCATCCGACTTCACTACAATGTTTTAAGCCGCTCGGAGCGCCGTTGTATCCCGTGGCGAGTATCCGTTTATCTTTCACCAAAACGGCCCCTACATGCCTGCGGATACACGTGCTGCGCTGGGCGACAAGATGGGCGATCTGCAGAAAATAACTATCCCAGCTGATACGTTTTTGTTGAGATGTCATA
>JAQUMS010000126.1 GCA_028717985.1 Candidatus Omnitrophota bacterium | reverse complement strand
TCTGAGTTTGACGAAAAGACCCCTCAGGTTTTAATAGATTCACAGGTGGTAGAGATCAAACCGTCGGATAAGTTTGAAATGGGAGTTGATTGGGATTACTGGATCCGCAAAAATTTCAGGTCGACCGCTTCTCTTCCTTTGGGGACGAATGACAACCGGCTTTTTATCGGCACTACGTCAAAAACCCCGGAAGAAAAAGGGGAATATAAGGCTGTTTTGGACCTATTACGCACTATTGGCGATACGAAAATTTTATCCAGCCCTCGTATTATGGCGCTCAATAATCAGGAAGCGAAAATTCTTGTCGGGACCAAAGACGCATTTATTACATCCGCCACTTCCCAGTCAGGGGATACAAGTGTCACGTCCCAAAGCGTTAATTTCGTCGACGTCGGAATTAAACTGTATGTTACCCCCACCATAAATAAAGACGGATTTGTAATTATGAAAATCAAACCGGAAATCAGCTCCGCTGAACGCACGGACATTATCTCGGAAGGGAAAGTGACTCAGATCCCTATTGTCACTACGTCTGAGACCGAAACGACGGTTATGGTTAAAGACGGGGTTACTATCATAATCGGGGGCCTTAAAAAAGACGAACGGACAAAAAGCGTGCGGAAAATTCCTCTTCTCGGTGATGTTCCTCTCGCGGGCTTTTTTTTCAGGAGTACGTCGGATGAGATGAAAAGCACCGAGTTAGTGATTTTACTGACACCTCATATAATTTCCGGAGAAGACTCGATCACTGATTTCAGTCAGCTTAAGCCGTCTGACGGCCTGGTCCTGGATATGTATAAAGGTAAAATAATCGGAGAAAAGAACATTCGGCAGGATAAAGCTGTTTCGGCAACATCCGTCGAATATTATAAACTGGTCAATGATAAAGTAAAGGCGTTGGCGCTTTTTGCTCATCCTGACGGGGTGAAAGGCAGTGTCAGCATGCAATTTTGCCTTACGAAAGATGGGGTGCTTGTGGGTGAGCCCGTAATTGTTAATTCGACGAATAAAGAGCTTGTTTTGTCCTCAGTCTCAGCTCTTAAAAATGCCAGTCCGTTTCCTCCGTTCCCGCGGGTTTTAAATAAGAATTCGGAATTTTTTTCCCTCACGCTGGCGTATGAATAAGGCGGTTTCCTTTGCGGGACAATAACGCTTGCAATCACAAAAATGAGACGGTATAATATTTAATTCAAATCACCTAACAAAAGCGAGAAAAAATGACCTCAAACGATAAAAAATCAAATAAAAAGAATAATCAAAATGTGTTAAAACGATTTCCTTTTGGATGGATACTCCTGGTGCTTGCGTTCTATTTTTTGATAAGTGTTTCTAATTTTTCAATGGGAGGTATTCCTACGGAAATCCCGTACAGCCAGTTTTATAAAATTTTAAAAGAAGCTCCTGAGAGCATTAAAACACTTACTAAGACGGAAACTGAATTACAGGGGGAATTTACCGACGGGAAAAAATTCAAATTGACCATCCCCGATAATGACCAGGAATTACTGAAATTAATACGGGAAAATGTGCGTTATTTCGAGGTGAAACCTCTTAAAACATTTTGGGTCGCGTTGTTGCTGAATCTTGGGCCTGTTGCTCTCCTTATCTTTTTCTGGTGGTTTATGATGTCGCGGGGCGAACAGATCGGCAATAAGATCATGACGTTTGGAAAGATCCGCCCGAATATGCAAAATGATAAAACAAAAGAGAAAGTAACGTTTAATGATGTCGCGGGAGTCGATGAAGCCAAAGAGGAGTTGAAAGAAGTCATTGAATTCCTTAAGGACCCCAAGAAGTTTCAGCGTTTAGGCGGGAAGATACCTAAGGGTGTTTTGCTCGTGGGCCCTCCGGGTTGCGGAAAAACTCTTATCGCCCGCGCGGTCGCTGGAGAAGCGAATGTTCCTTTTTTCAGCTTATCGGGTTCTGATTTCGTGGAAATGTTTGTTGGAGTCGGCGCGAGCCGCGTCCGTGATTTATTTGAGCAGGGAAGGCGCGCGTCTAAAGTGTCAGGAAAAGGCGCTATAATTTTTATAGATGAGATTGATGCTGTGGGAAGGCTTCGTTTTTCAGGGATCGGCGGCGGACATGACGAGCGGGAGCAGACGCTTAACGCGCTTCTGGTTGAAATGGATGGCTTTAACACCGACCAGGGATTGATTTTGATCGCGGCTACTAATCGTCCCGATACTCTTGATCCGGCTTTATTGAGGCCGGGGAGGTTTGACCGGCATATAGTTGTTAATTTGCCTGACATTAAAGGCAGGGAAGAAATCTTAAAAGTTCATTCACGTAAAATAAAATTGGCTCCTTCGGTTGATTTTAAATCTGCCGCTTCACAAACCCCGGGATTTTCCGGGGCCGATCTGGCGAATTTGTGCAATGAGGCCGCGTTGCTCGCGGCCAGGCACGACAAAGATCACGTTGAAATGATTGATTTCGAAAAATCGGTTGAACGTGTATTGATGGGGCCTGAGAAAAAAAGCCATATTATTTCAAAAAAAGAAAAAGAAATTACCGCTATTCATGAAGCGGGGCACGCGCTTATTTCCCTTTTACTGCCTCAGGTCAATCCTTTAAAGAAAGTTTCTATTATTCCCCGCGGCGTGGCGGGAGGGTATACCTTTACGCCGCCTTTGGAGGATAAGCATTATTGGTTAAAAAGCGAGCTTTTGGGTGAAATAGAATTGATGCTGGGGGGGAGAGCTTCGGAAGAAATTAATCTTCATGAAATTACAACCGGAGCGCAGAGCGATCTTGAACACGCGACACAAATGGCCAGGAAAATGGTCTGCCAGTTTGGGATGTCCGATACCTTGGGAAATATGACCCTTGGAAAACGAGAAGGCCTTGTTTTTCTCGGAAAAGATATCATGGAAGAGCGGAATTACAGTGAAGAGACCGCGCGGATTATTGATACGGAAGTAAAGCGGATCATTGACGAAACATATATCCAGGCAAAGGAACTTCTTGGTCAGAATATAGATAAACTTAAGATCCTTACCGCCGCTTTATTGGATAAAGAAGTATTGGACGGCGAAGAAGTTAAGCGTCTTCTTGGGATACAGAAAAACGACGTAATCTGAAATACATGAGAATTCTTCATCTTTCGGGAGAAAAAGAACTCAGGGCTGTTTTTCATGAGCTCAAAGTTGATCCCTGCGGAATCGACATTATGTTGTTAAAGGCTTTGCCGCGCCTGATCCGCCTTAACGGCATAACGTGTATCGCGGCTACTATATTAAAGCAGGAAATGTTGTCTTTGGGCGGTGACGCGGCGTTGCCCAGGGCAGTTTTGACGGGAAAAGTTAAAAAAACCGATTGTATTTTGATAGGGACTGTTTCTCAATTTTTACGCCTGAGGGAAAAATTACAAAAACAGCCGTTCGGCCTCAATAAGATTGGGGATGAATTATCCCGTTTGATCGCGCATTCCCGTGAGAGTTCTTTTAAACTTCGTTTTGAAGGTTTTTCTCCGATTGCTCTAGAGAATCGGACCGCGATTATGGGAATCGCGAATGTAACGCCCGATTCTTTCAGCGGCGACGGTTTTTCTTTGAAAGGAAATTGTTTTGATACGATCGCGGACGCGATACAAACCCTGGAACGGGACGGCGCGGATATTATAGATATAGGGGGAGAGTCAACTCGCCCGGGAGCAAAGCCGGTTTCTCTGCGGGAAGAGTTATTCAGGACAATACCGATTATTAAATTGCTGTCAAAAAGAATAAAGGTTCCTCTATCTATTGATACCCGCAAACCGGAAGTTGCTTTGCAGGCTCTTGATAACGGAGCGGTGATTATTAATGATATTTCCGGATTAAAGAGCGACCGGATGATCAAAATAGCCGCCCGGTATAAAGCCGGTGTAGTTATTATGCATATGCAGGGTGATCCTCGGACAATGCAGAAGAGCCCGTCGTATCAATCTGTGATGGACGAAATTTTGGCGTTTTTCTCCGCCGCGATACAGAGGGCGGAAAGCGGCGGGATCGCTCCGGATAAAATTATAATTGATCCGGGTATCGGATTTGGGAAAACATTTCAGCATAATAGAGAGATTTTTCAGAAACTTCCTGAATTACGGGCACTTGGAAAACCAGTATTGATTGGTCCGTCCCGTAAAGTGTTTATCGGCGAAATATTAAAAAAAGCGCCTCAGGAACGGGATGAAGGCACGGCTGCCGTGTGCGTGGCGGCTTCGTTGAACGGTGCGAGTATTGTGCGGGTTCATAACGTAAAGCGGATCTCCGAAGCGCTCGCGGTAAGCGACGCGGTGATGAAGGCTGGATGATGATAAATACGATTCTTGAAATATTCCCTATTACCGGCTGGCGTCCGATCGTAGAAATTATTGTTCTATGGTTTGTTATTTATCATGTTTTGCTCTTTTTGGAAGGTACGCGCGCCATTAATGTGTTACGGGGAGTCATAATCCTTTTAGCGGCGTTTTTTTTCTTTCAGATGGTCGGTTTTGGGACATTGGACTGGTTGTTGACAAAGCTCTTTGGTATTTCGATTATCGCTATCCTGATTATCTTTCATCCTGAAATCCGCCAGGGCCTTGCCCGGCTTGGACAAAGGCATTTGTTCGGCACCATCTTGAAAGAAGAAGAGTTGGAGTATATTATCCAGCAAGTCGTGAAAGCGGCTGAAAATCTCGCCAAAGATAAACATGGCGCGCTGATTGCCATTGAAAATAAAGTTCCGTTGAATACTATCATGGAAAACGGAGTCTCGATAGACGGCAAAGTTTCCTCGGAGCTTATTCAGGCAATTTTTACTCCTAATAATCCGTTGCATGACGGGGGGCTGATTATTCAAAACGGCCGGATCATGTCGGCGGCTTGCTTGTTTCCCCTTTCAGAGAATTTCGGCTTGAGCAGAATGTTCGGCACACGGCATAGAGCGGCTTTGGGTTTGAGCGAAGAAAGCGACGCGGTTATCCTGGTTGTTTCAGAAGAAAGACAGGATATGTCCCTGGTGTATCAATCTAAACTTTATAAAGATCTAAGCCGCGAAGAATTAGCGGCTAAGGTCAAAGAATTTTTGAATCACGGAAATGGCTAAAG
>JAQUMS010000125.1 GCA_028717985.1 Candidatus Omnitrophota bacterium | reverse complement strand
ATAATAAAAATCCATGGCGTTAATAAGTCTTCAGGAAATTTCATTTTCGTTTGACGGTCCTCTTATTTTTGACCGGTTGAACCTCCAGATAGAAAAAGGAGAGCGTATTGCTTTGCTTGGCCGTAACGGCGCGGGTAAATCAACGCTGATGAAAATTCTGGCCGGCCAGTTGAAGGTTGACGATGGTGCCGCTACTTTTCAGAATGGCATTCAGGCGACATATCTGCCTCAGGATGTCCCGTCAGAAATAGAAGGTAATGTTTTTGATATCGTTTTATCCGGTTTAGGGAAGAAAGCTCAGCTTTTACATGAGTATCATCACGTTAGTTCCCGAATTCATACCGGCTCTACTCCGGGATTAATGCGTCAGCTCGATGCTCTGCAGGCGGAATTGGATCGTTCAGGAGGCTGGGATGTGAATAACGAGGTTGAAAACGTTATAACCCGGATGAAACTTGATCCAGATCATGATTTTACCTGTTTGTCCGGAGGTCAGAAAAGGCGGGTACTGCTTGCGCGGGCTTTGGTACTTAAACCTGAAATTTTACTGCTGGACGAGCCGACGAATCATTTGGATATTGAATCGATAAATTGGCTGGAAGGTTATCTGAAAAACTATCCAGGGACTGTTTTTTTTGTAACGCATGACCGGATGTTTATGACGCATGTAGCGGCACGCATTATAGAACTTGACCGCGGAAAACTTTTGAACTGGCCGTGTGATTATAAGACTTTTTTAGAACGTAAGAAAATGATTGATGATGTTGAAATGGCTCATTGGGAAGATTTCGATAAAAAATTAGCGCAGGAAGAGATATGGATCCGTCAGGGAGTTAAAGCCCGGAGATGCCGTAATGAAGGACGGGTAAAAGCTTTGGAGCGCTTGAGGGCAGAGAAAAAAGCTCAGCGAAAGGCGGTAGGCCAGGTTTCATTTAAGGTTCAACAGTCCGATCTTTCCGGTTCTCAGGTACTTAAGGCTTTTCATCTTGGTTATAAATATACTGAAAATTGGCTGATTCGCGATTTTACAACCCAGATAATGCGGGGTGATAAAATCGGCTTAATTGGTCCTAACGGATGCGGAAAGACAACGCTTCTTAAGATTCTTTTGGGAGAGATTTCCCCCCAAAAAGGAAAGGTTCGTTTTGGCACTAATCTTGAAATTGCCTATTATGATCAGCTCCGCGAGCAACTTCGTGATGATAAGACTGTCGCGGAAAATATTACGGGCGGCGGCGATACTGTTATGATTAACGGGAAACCCCGGCATATTATCGGATACCTTCAGGATTTCCTTTTTTCTCCTGAACGGGCATGCATACAGGTTAAAGTTTTGTCAGGAGGAGAGCGTAACCGCCTTCTGCTGGCGCGGCTTTTCACAAAACCGTTTAATGTGCTGGTGATGGATGAACCTACCAATGATCTGGATATTGAAACCCTGGAACTTCTCGAAAATTTGCTCGTGGAATATTCCGGGACTCTTCTTTTAGTCAGTCATGACCGGGCATTTCTCAACAATGTTGTTACGTCTACATTTGCTTTTGAGGGTAACGGAGATATCAACGAATATCCGGGCGGATATGATGATTGGCTGAGCCAGAGTAAAGTAAATCTGATCCAGGCACAGATTGAACCAGCGCCTATAAAAAAGATATTAAAACGGGAGAAAACTTTAAACCCCCGAGGATTTTCTTTTAAAGCAAAACGAGAATTGGAAGCTCTTCCGGCATTGATTGAAAAACTGGAGGCTGAACAACAGGAAATTTATTCTTTTTTATCCGATATCGCTTTTTGTCAGGGGCATCCAGATAAGGTCGGCAAAACAAAAGAGAGGCTGAAGTTGTTGGAAAGAGAGCTTCTGGACGCGTATCAACGGTGGGAGTATCTGGAGAAAATTAAAAGTGAATCAATTTGAAGAGTTCTTTAAGGATGGTATAATAAATGGCGTAAGTTGTCTGCTTATTAAAATATGACTCCTTGCTTAGACATTTCGAAAATCTCTTTGATATTTTCGAAATAAGCTGCGGAGTAAATTCGCACAGTAACTTATGTTCGCTCATGTTATTCGCTCCATAAGTTACGTGCTCATTTATGTTTTTTAAACGTACAAAAATACTCATGGTTTTTTACCGGAAACTGGCGCAGATGGTCAGCTCCGGCGTCCCGATTGTTGAGACAATGTCCATTCTTGCTGAACAGGAAGAGTCTTTGCAATTGAGGCGGACGGCTTCTCTCATAAAAGAAGCTTTAGACAAGGGACTAAACCTTGGGGACGCGTTTGCTCAATTCCCGGAGATGTTTTCAGATATTCATATTAATATTATCAGATACAGTGAGACGGCGGGACGGCTTGCCCAGGGGCTTGAAAGTCTGGCAGATTACCTTGAAAAGGAATATTCTATCCGCCAGGAATTACTGAAAGAATTAGCGTATCCAGTTGTGTTGCTGCATGCCGCGATGTTCCTTCTTCCTATTGTTGATAGTGTCGGTTGCGGGACATCGTGCGGCCTGACAGGATACATTCATGGAGTTTTGAGTTTGTTTATTCCGGTATACGCGGTCGTATTCCTTGGATATGCTATTACCCGTGGGCAGTCAAACGCGGGTTTCAAAAACGCTCTTGATTCCTGTGTTGTATCCATTCCCCGTATCGGCACCCTTGTTAAACAATTCGCTCTTGCTAAGTTTATCCGCGTATTACAGATCCTGAGCGCTTCCGGGGTTACGATTATTACCAGCTGGAAAATGGCTGCAGAAAGTTGCGGCAATACTGTTATTAAAGCTTCGTTACTTAAAGGGTTGACGGTTATAGAAAAAGGCGGAGGATTACGGGATGCCTGCTCGGCAACCAAGATGTTTTCAGGCAGCGTGATCGGTATGATAGCGGTGGCGGAAAAAAGCGGGAGTATGGTCCAGACACTTAATACGATAGCTTCGTATTCTGAACGGGAAAATGAAACCTCGACCGCGATGCTGCTTAAAATAATCCCGTTTTTTATTTATGTGGCAGTGGCGGGGTTTATCGCTTTTAAAATCATCTCTTTTTATACCGCGTATTTCAATAAAATATTTTCGATAGGGGGATAGTCCGTTCTGTTTTTCCCCGATTATTAAAGTTATATTATCACGGCTATGATCTTCAACTCCGTTTTTCAGGAGTACCCAGGCCCGCTCAAAGGCCATGCGCGTATTCCTTCAGTTTGAAAGAAAGCCTCTTTTTTTCCATAACCCGAAGCATATTGTAACCTGTTATAATCCGGTATCTTTTGTTTCCAGCATTCGGGAAATTGAACATGCGGTTGAATGCGGGCATTACGCAGCAGGGTTTATATCCTATGAAGCCGGATATTGTTTTGAGAATCGATGGCAGAAACATAAAAATTACGATTTCCCGCTTATATGTATGGGGATATTCGATTCACCCTCCATGCCGGCTTTGAGAATCGATTGTTCACGGCCTGTTTTGAAAAATTTTCGCCTGAATATTTCGCGGGAAAGGTATTTCACGAATATTAGCAGGATACGGGAATATATCAGGCAGGGAGATATTTATCAGCTTACGTATTGCATAAAATTATTGTTCCGGTTTGAAGGTGATCCGTTTTCTCTTTTTACCAGCCTGTTGAGGGCTCAGCCTGTGCCGTATCCGGCGTATATAGAGACCGGGGACCACACTATTCTTTCACTTTCTCCGGAAATGTTTATTAAAAAAAATTCAACGAGTATTGTCACCAAACCCATGAAAGGAACGTGGGCCCGGGGTAATACTGTGATTTCCGATCTTTACTCCCGTGTCCGTTTTCAGTTCGATGAAAAAAACAGGGCGGAGAATCTGATGATTACGGATCTCCTGAGAAATGACCTTGGCAGGGTCGGAAGAGATATCAAAGTCCCGAAATTATTTGAAGTCGCGCGGTATAAAACTTTGTATCAGATGACTTCGACCGTGACCGGAGCTGTCGACAAAAATATAGCCCTGTATAATTTGTTTGCTTCTCTTTTTCCCTCAGGGTCGGTGACAGGGGCCCCTAAAATACGCGCAATGGAGATTATAAAAGAACTCGAAGAGGAAGAACGGCATATATATACAGGTGCTATCGGATATATTGCCCCCGGTAAAAACTTATTTTTCAATATTCCCATCCGGACTCTTTTGCTTAAAGGAAACTTAGGAGAAATGGGGATAGGCGGGGGGATTGTTTGGGATTCAACTCCAGAAGGTGAGTGGGAGGAGGGGATGCTTAAGGCGCGATTTATACTGAGGCCGGAATAAATTTATAGGTGGATTAGATAAATATTGCTATAATTTAATAGTCAAGTTTATTGGTTTCCGCCTATAAATTAGAGAGTAAACTACTGTTTGGACACACCCGATCTTAAAGGAATGGATCGGTGTATCATTGGCATGATACATTTTATGGTCACTAAGAAGTAACCTACTCCAACAGTAAAGCACTGCGCAAATTTCTGACGAAATTTGCTTGTAACTGTCGGAGTTGTTAAGGAATACCCCTTGCGTAATCATTCCGAAAATCTCTACGACATTTTCGGAAATACGCTGCGGGGTTAAATCGCCCAAACAACTTATGATCGTAAACTCCATAAGTTGTGGGCTCATTAAGTAATACCCCGAAAGCAATACACTGCGTAGATTTGTTCCAAATCTACTTGTAGCTTTCAGGGTTAATTCGTCTGCCAGAAAGGCAGACACCGGCATATATCAATTGATGCCGGGTGCTATCTGTTATTAAACTACTCCAACAGTAAAGCACTGCGCAAATTTCTGACGAAATTTGCTTGTAACTGTCGGAGTTAATTCCCTGCCTACGGCAGGCAGTGACTTATGTTCGCTCCATAAGTTGTTTGTTTGATAAGTAGTACCCCGAAAGCAATACACTGCGTAGATTTGTTCCAAATCTACTTGTAGCTTTCAGGGTTAATTCGCAGACGCCTCGCCAAAAAAACAATGGCGGGCTACACTTTATGTTCACTACGTTCCATAAAGTGTCTGCTCAGTAAGGAGCATTTATGAATCTTTTTGTGGGGAATTTGTCATTTGAAGCTACTGAAACAGATATAAGGG
>JAQUMS010000124.1 GCA_028717985.1 Candidatus Omnitrophota bacterium | reverse complement strand
CAGTTCGAGCGATTCCACTCCCATTGCCAAATATCGCCGTCTGTCCATCAGGTTTACCAAGTGCACTCTCAGCATTAAAGGCATTAAGATTGGCTACTGAACTAGCCCAATCGATAGTCAAAGCCTGCGCAAAAGTTGTAATACTGAAAAAAACAAAAGCTAAAATACCTAAAAACACTCTTTTCATTTTTCTCTCATCCTAAACGCTAATCCTAATGATTTATCTGTAAAACAAATGTTGTGTTCCTGGGTTTCTTTTTGCTAGAAATTCTGGGAACATTACTTAATTCCGAAGAATAAGTGTTGTGTCCCTGGAATTTCGCAACCCCAGAAAATGATTAAGGCGGTATAAAATAAAAAAGCAAGAGTATTGCGAGGTTCTCACCACAACTTTGTAACCTCACGAGGCTCACTTTTCAATTCCATAGCCTCACTCTTGCTCTGGAAACGGTTCATTTCACTCACCTTCTCATCCCCGTTTCTATTATTAGTTTATCACAAATTTTGATTTTGTCAAACTAAATATCGACGAGGATTGAATCGAACTTCACCGGAATTTTACAATAATACTTTTTATACCCTATAAGGTATAGTAATATCACTTCACTTACACTGGAATCCTGAGAAATAAATGTTGTGTTCCTGGAATTTCTAAAATTATGAGCCCTGTTTTTCTTTATTTATACCTGCTCACTGGCATGTTACGACAAGCTGCATATAACTGGGATTGCTCACATCGCCCTCAACGAAAACGTATCCATTCGATAAATTACCCTCATCCAAAACGCTGTCTATTTTCTGTAAAGAAGCCACCGGTACAGCTCCATATGATTCAAGTGTTACAACCCCTGATAACGCACAGGTAATTCCCATACCGCGGGGGCTGTAATTAGCCCATCGTTCCCAATCATACTTTCCTCCACCACCTGTTCCCCACGGACTCCGCTTCCATTTTTCCAGATAAGGGCCGTCCCATCCCAACACATTGGTACATCCGGCCGCACAACCTCCTTCACTCGCCCAGCAATTGGCAGGAGTAATCTCCTTCGTAAAACCAGGATCCTCTCCCCATCCCCCTGCTTTGGTACAGGGAACGGTACCAGTGTCCGCATAAAAAGCCAATGCTGCTGTTTTAATGGCTTTTATGTCGGATATACAGGTGCTTATTTTTGCTTTTTCTATCGCTTTGAAAGCATTCGGAGCGATAATCGCGGCCAGTACCGCAATAATAGCAATAACAACTATAAGCTCAATTAGGGTAAACGCCTGTTTTTTAATCCGGAATATCTTCATAGTATCTCTCCCCCTGATTTAAAATATTATATCCGGCTTTCAAAAAAATTCCTATTCTAAAAGTGTTAGTGCATTACTATTTATTTTATAAATAGTATACCACTATATATGTGGGTGCCAATGATTAAAACACGATGCGATAATATAATTAGGAACAAAATCAGGCGGGAATGTCAGGACTCTGCCCTATGGCGTTCGCCTTCGGCTCGTTATTACCCCGAGAACGTAAAGTAAGACTCCCCCGTATTGGCATAAAAACAAAAAAGAGGAACATATATATGTTCCTCTTTTTTTATTAATGCGCCTTAAGGAAAGCCCCGACTCGTAATGTGTGGCGAAGTTCTCTGCGACAATTTCGCCACGCTCTTCGGAATTAATTTTTATGCCGAGGGAGGGAATCGGACCCCCCACGCCGGCCTTTTCAGGGCCGCGCTCTACCACTGAGCTACCTCGGCTAAAAAACTATCCTCAATCTATCGAAAATTTCTTTTAAACTTCGGTTAAAAAAGCCTTTTTATTATACAATAAACGCTTAAAAACACAAGAGTTTAATTTGTACTTGAATTTAAGCTGAATCAGATCAATACGTACTTCTGATTGTACTCTATTTTCAGGAACTATTCCGCGGCGCTCACGATCTTAAGGAACAAATCCTGGGCGATCTTCAGGTTCGGAAGATGGAATTTCCTGCTGGAAATTTTAATCCTGGTTGTAGACCGGGTCAGCTTAACCAGCCTGATCCATATCCGGGTCGAACCGGAGTCCGCGTAGATATACCCGGTACTTTCATCCTGTTGTTTCACGATCGCGCGCTTATTCGCCTCACTCAGGGCCGCCTGCCATAAACTTTCGTATGGTTTATCGCTGTCCCCTTCAAGAGTATCCTTGCTGGTGGCATATACCGCGCCGCCCCCTACAGCCGCGCCTATAATCAAAGGCGCGCAACCGGTTGAGGTTATTCCTAAAACACCAGCCATGAGTAATCCGATAATTTTTTTCATATTTTTACATCCTTTTTTTTGAAAGTACACGTGTAAAACAAAACGCGGCCAGAATAAGAATCATTCCCCAGGACAAAATTAAAAAAATCCAGCCTTCTGTTCTCATGCGGGTTTCCTCGCCGGATGAACTTTTTTCCGGCTCCAGGCAATTTTAACCAAAACGCCCAATGTGGCAAAAATCAGAACCAGGGCGATACGCGTTGCTAACACATACGGCCTATCAGCCGGGTTCACGTACTTCATCAAGGCAACCGGGATCATCTGCTGCCACGTCCACATTCCCAGAATAAAAAATAAAAATAACGGTGTAATATATTTAATAATAAATTTATATACCTTCGGGATACGCATATCCGCGCCTTTATGGATCTCATCCCAGGCGTTTTCCATGCCGAATACCCAGGCAAAAAGGATAGTTTCAATCGTCGCGAACAACACTAAAAAGAAACTCCCGCCCCAGAAATCCAATTCGTCAACCACGCCGTTTTTCAAAAAGAATATCGCGGGCTGGCATAAAATAAAAGACACGGCGCCGAAAATAAATACGGCCTTTTTCCTGCTGATGTTAAACTCATCTTCAATGAACGCTACCGCAGGCTGTGCTAATGACACGGAAGAAGTGACCCCCGCTAAAAAGAGCAGAAAAAACCATAAAAATCCGAAAATTTCCGGCCAGGGAAGCTGATTTAAAACCAGGGGCATAGTTACAAATCCCAGGTTAAAAACACCGGACTGGGCAATGGATTGTATATCCACAGGGCCGAAAAATACAAACGCCGCAGGAATAACAATACTGCCGCCAAGAATCACTTCAGCAAATTCATTGGTACTGGCGGCGGTCAAGCCGGACAGAGCCACATCATCGGTTTTTTTCAAATAACTGGCGTAGGTAAGAATAACGCCTATACCCACGCTTAAAGTAAAGAAAATCTGCCCTGCCGCTTCAAGCCATACCTTCGCGGACTTAAGCGCGGAAAAATCCGGATTCCACAAATACCCCATTCCATTGGAAATGTTCCATCCGGGATGCAGCGGATTCGGAGCGCCCAAAGTCAAGACACGGATCATTAAAGCAAACGCGCAAATAAACAACAACGGCATCGCTATTTTACAGAGGCGTTCAATCCCGCCTTTAATACCGTAATAAATAACCGAGATATTAATGATAAACGTCAGCAGAAAAAAGATATACGCAACATGCAGGCCGTTAAAATAACTGTTCTTCTCTATTCCCTGGAACCCCCGCAAAAAGCTCTGCATCCCGGCTTGATCGTGTATCGCCGAATATTTTCCTAACAGCGCGAAAAAGCTGTAAGCCATAGTCCAGGACTCAATGTATGAGTAATATATGAAGATTACGAGAGGGCCAAAGATACCGATGACGCCGAAATATTTTATAAAGCGGTTTTTCTTCCAGACACTGTGGAAAATCCCCGGCGCCGTTCCGTGTTCAAATCCACCGCCGTAACGGCCCAGTGTCCACTCGATCCACATCAAAGGAATCCCAAGCAGAAAAAGAGCCACAAGATAGGGAATGATAAACGCGCCGCCGCCGTTGGTAGCGGCTTTTGCGGGAAAACGGAGAAAATTCCCCAGGCCGATGGCAGAACCCGCCACCGCCATTATAATGCCTAACCGGGAACCCCAGTTGTCTCTTTTTCCTGCCATACACTTAGCTGATAGGTCATAGCTAATAGGTCAAAGATATTGATTTACTATATCTATGACCTACTAAGTTTTGTGCGGATCTCTTCGGGAATAGCGTGCGGCTTGAAATCTTTCCCCACACACACCCAAACCACCTGAGATTGTATCAAAAGAGTATCCCCTCTTCGAATCTCATGAGAAAAATTCACGGATGTATTCCCGATCTTTTCAAGTTTGGAAAAAATCCTGATCGTATCCTGATACCGGGCAGGGGCTTTATACGTGATCTCAGCGTGGACAACCGGAAAAAGCAGGCCCTTATCGGACCACTCTTTCAGGGAAACGCCCTGAGAAAGACAATATTCAGACCGGCTTTCTTCTATAAACTTCAGGTAATTCGCGTAATATACCACGCCGCCGCAGTCGGTATCGTGATAATAAATCTTTTTTTCGATATAAAAGTCTTTCATGGATTTTGTATGAATACCTCAAAAAACTAATAACATTCTTTCAGAATTTTCCCTGTCCCTTTACAAATACCGCAATGAACTTTATTCGTATCACCGCGGTCTTCAATACCCGCTTCTCGCTGGCAGGAACTACAACTAAACCCCTGGTCTCCCCGTGAACATTTCCCTGTCCCGTCGCAATGTCCGCACTTAACTATGCTTCGCTTCATTTCATCTCCATTGTAAGTTAAAACAAATGTTCAAAGGACACTTATCCCCGGATACAAAAATAGGCGGTGAATATGTATAATTTTACCACAAACTTTTCTTCCGTCAGCAAAAATATGCCGAAAACTGCCATAAAACCTATTTTGTCTCAGGTTTCACACTTTCCTGATTGGAAAGAGGCTTCGCGCTTAAAAAAGTAAAGATTTTTTTAGAAATAAACTCCTTACCATAGGTACTGGGAGAAGAAACCTCAATCATAGTCGAGTTTTTGCCCTTTTCGGTAAAAAAGATGCCCACGGGCGTAGTGTCGGACGAGGATATATAAATCGCGAGCATATGTTGTTTAATGTTTCCCGCGTAGGTATACGCCTGTATTCCCTGTAGTGCATCTCTTGTTTTAGCGAAACAGGTAAAATAATCCAGCGGGAACTCCTGGGAAATCGCCGCAGGCCTGCCGCGCTCATGCTCTATTGTAGACGTACCTGCAATTCCTTTG
>JAQUMS010000123.1 GCA_028717985.1 Candidatus Omnitrophota bacterium | reverse complement strand
TCTTTGGGGCTTAATTTAACGCCGAATTCTTTTTCCAGAGCGATTACAACCTCCACCATTTCCGTGGAATCAACGCCGATACCGTCGTATAATTTCACGGCATCTTTCAATTCTTCCTGCCTTACTATCAAGGCTTTGACGAAAACGTTCTTAATTCTTTCTTTTGTATCCATACGCTCCCCCTCGACTTGTTCCTTACAGCGGATTTACTATACCGAAAAAGGAGATAATCATGTCTTATAATCGGCACGATCTTCTCCACAGCCTTCTATGACCCATCAGCCAAGAGCTAATTATATATGAACTTCGCCTTTAGTAGCACCAGCTTCCCATTTCCCTACGCCGGCCATAACATCTTGGAAACACAATTTTGCCAAAATATCAAAATTGCTTTCCATAATTCTGTTAATTCTTCCGGGTTTAGAGAAAAATTCACGCATACACCATGAACCAAGCCTTCCCAGATCTTCAATGCTCAAATGATCAGTAGGAATGACCGGGTGAAGAAAATCCCATTTGCTGAAGTCAATCGTACGAGGATCAATCCAGTTTTTCTTCAACGATATCTTCCACATCGGAGAATTCGGAGCAGGAGTCACGTATCCGATCCACAAGATATCGGGATCAACCTCATCGGTAAATTCATACCTCTGTTTGATGATTTTTTCGTCATCATAATCAAAACCCATCATGATATCCGCAACAACCGCTATATCATGCTTGCGCAGGATTTCGATCGTTTTTTTAATCTGATCGATGGTAATACCTTTGGCGATTTTCTTGAGCTCTTCGGGAGTAGTAACTTCAATGCCGAAAACGCCGGTGAATAATCCCGTCCTCTTCATAAGAGGAAGTATTTCTTCACAATTAACCCAGTCAACCGCCCTGCCGAGAGAAACCCATTTAATCGGGATATTTTTCTCTTCTTTCAATTCGCAAAACCGTTTGACTCGCTTGGGATCGACGTTAAAATTATCGTCTTGGATGACAACGACTTTAACGCCATATTTTTTATGCAAAAGTTCTAATTCCTCTATAACCCGTTCCGGAGATTTCGCACGCCATTTCAGAAAATCAGACGGAGATCGGGGATCATACTGGTCCCATTCGTAACAAAATGTACAAGCTGAAGGACACCCACGGGAGGTAACCATATCCACAAATGGCTTCCAGTGTGTATGTCCCACATATTTATCCATAGGGAATAAATCGTACGCAGGCAAAGGCAGTAAATCAAGGTTTTCAAGCAGCGGTTTATGCGGCCCCATCACGATTTTTCCGTCAAAACGGGTTGTTATCCCCGCGACATCTTTCAAATTCTTTTTTTTATCAAACGCTTCGATTAAATCATAAAAGGATTCCTCTTCCCCCATTACCACAACATCAACAGCGGGATTGTCTTCCAAGGTCGGAACAGGCATAGCCGAATACCACAAACCTCCAAAAACAATTTTTGTCTTTGGCAGTGCGTGTCTGATCTTTTTCGCCGCTTCGTTAAAATAGTGAATCACGCCGTATCCGCCGTAAGAATGAAGCTGTTCACCAAGCACGACGACATCGGGATTTTTCTGTTTGACCAACTCAACCATTTTATCCATGGGAATTTCCAGCGCCTTACAATCCAGCACTTCAAGGTTGTCATATCCCCGTTCTCTCACATATGCGGCCCAATGAGCATATAATTGGTTTGGAGCAACATGTTTCCCGTGAGTCGCCCAGGATCCGACTTTTGGCATTACAAAAAGAATTTTCATCTCTCCTCCTTAATGAGCACATGACTTATGGAGCAAACAACGTGAGCGAACATAAGTCACTGTGTGAATTAACTCCGACAGTTACAAGTAGATTTCGTCAGAAATCTACGCAGTGATTAACTGTTAGAGTATATATTATGATCCATAGCACCCGGCATCAATGGATAGATGCCGGTTACATAAAGATGTACACGTGCCTTCCTTTGAGGCAAGGTGTGTCTGCCTTTCTGGCTTTTACACCCGGCCTTAAAAGGAACCAGGCCGGTGTCCGCCTTTCTGGCGGAGAATTAACCTTATTTCTATGCTTTCTCCACCACTAATGCGGAATTAATCCCACCCCTTCCGCGGGATATGATCAAAGCCTTGTTTATAGTCGCCTGCCGGCCTTTACCAATAACAAATGCCAGGCTCGCAGGATCAGGATTCACCAGATTAACAGTTGGAGGGACAAAACTATTTTCCATAGCAAGGATTGTCGTTATTAAATCCACCGCGCCGGACGCGCCCAGTAAATTCCCGAACATGGATTTCGGACAGCTGGCAGGGATCTTAGAAGCCAACGCGCCGAACACACGGTTTATGGCAGCAACTTCGGTATTGTCCCAGGCAGAAACCGCCAGTCCGTCAAGACTGATATAATCGATGTCTTTGGGAGCAATCCCCGCGTCATCCAGAGCCATAGAAATCGCCCTGGCAAGTTGGATTCCATCAACATCCGGCTCAATCCTGTTATACCCATCGCATGTAGTTCCGTATCCCGAAATAAAAACAATTGGCCTGACTTTCCGCGCTTCCAGGGCATTTTTATCTTCCATCACAACAATGGCAGCGCCTTCTCCAATGACAAATCCCGAACGGTCCCTATCAAAAGGCCGATACGCAGCTTCCGGATGTTCGTTATCGGGAGAAAGAGCTCCATAGGTATTGCAGCATAATAAGGCGTATGGGCTTACCGGCGCTTCCATTCCTCCGGCAAGAATCATATTCAATTTCTTTTTCCCGAGCGTTGAACGGGCGTACCCTATCGCCATAAGAGAACTCGCCCTGTCCGCAACAACCGTTTTACTGAATCCTTTAATACCGTAATAAATGGAAACCTGACCCTGGGGCGCTGCGGGAAACCAGGCTGAAGCCATATAGGGAGAAACTCCCTCACGGCCTTCTATATACAGGTCGCGCAACTCTGTCTCCGCGTATAACCATCCGCCGATCGCGTTTCCCAGGAAAATTCCAATCAAATTAGGATCCATAGTTTTAATATCGATCCCGGCATCCTGCAATGCCATCTCTGCCGCCACCAGCGCCATATGAGAAAACACGTCTATTTTTTTTAGAAGGCGCTCTGAGACATGGCTGTATTTTTCCAAATCATCTATCTGCCCGGCAATATGAGAAGGATAGCGGGACGCGTCGAACCGGGTAATTTTTTTAATAAACGACCGGCCGCTTTTTATGTTCGCCCAGAATTGCCGTTTACCGATGCCCGACGGGCTGACAATTCCCATCCCCGTAATTGCGATTTTGTTCATTTAAAACTCTCCTAACCGGTATAACGTTGTGTGACCAATGAAGAATGTATGCCCGAGAAACCGCTGCTTGTCTTTAAAATCATATTTACTTTTTTATCGCGCGCCTTATTCGGAACATAATCAAGGTCGCATAAAGGGTCTTTCTCCTCCTGGTTTATTGTCGGAGGAATTATATTTTTCTCATAGATCATTGAACATATGGTCATTTCAACCGCGTTTGAAGCGGCAAGAGGATGGCCTATCATTGATTTCAAAGAACTAATAGGAAGCTTATACGCGTAATCTTTAAATATCGCTTTATACGCACTTGTTTCGAAGATATCATTCATTCTTGTCGACGAACCATGAGCGCTGATATAATCAACCTGCTCCGGCCTTACTCCGGCATCTTTTAGTGCCAGTTCGATGCATGTTTTCATAGCATCTCCGTCTGAAGGCAAATCTGTCATATGAAACGCGTTACAACTCGTGCCGAAACCAATAACCTCGCAATAAATGCGCGCGCCACGTTTTAAAGCGTGATTCAATTCTTCCAGGATCAAAATTCCCGCGCCTTCTGATAAAACAAACCCGTCTCTTTTATTGTCAAACGGCCTGCTTGCCGCAGCGGGATTATCATTACGCACCGATAAAACATTCACGACATCAAACGCCCCGAAGGTAATCGGGGTAAGAGGGGCTTCGGCTGCACCGGCAATCATTATATCATGGTCGCCATCCTGTATAGACTCCATGGCGAATCCAAGAGAATCAGTACCGGCGGTACATCCGGTTGACAAGGTAGAACAAATTCCTTTAAGGCGATACCGGGTTGAAATTTCGATTGAAGGAGTATTAAACATCGCGGCATCATAAAGATCAGGACGAACACGGGAAGGATCAATAGGCATGCGCCCATTATCGGTTACCAAAGCAAATTCTTCCTCCATATATTTAGTGCCGCATATAGCATTGGCAAGACACACGCCGACCTTGGCCGGATCTTCTTGAGAAAATATCAATCCGCTGTCTTTAATCGCCATATCCCCGGCAATAACACCAAATTGAACATACCGGTCCATACGCATTACTTCGGAATGTGTAAGCCCTAATTTAAACGGATCAAAATCCCTGACTTGCGCGGCAATTTTAGTATTAAACAGGGAGACATCAAATTCAGTGACCAGTGCAACACCGGACTTGCCTGAAATAAAAGCGTTAAACGCATTCTCCTTACCGATGCCATTCGGAGAAATAACTCCAATACCCGTAATTACCACTCTTCTTTTTTGCATATATGTATTCCTAAAATTATGTATTATCCGCTTTTTTCTCTTCAATCCTGGTTATTTTGAAAACTATATTTCCGCCGTCAGGACATGTAACCGTATCCACTGAATCAGGGTCCTGCATAAAGAAAAATTTCGCTCCGAAATTAAGCGCGAACAATGCCGGAAACGCGGTATGGAACGCCGCCCCGCAAAATCCGGGAATACATTTAAGCCCCTGCGTTTCCCATGTATCACCAAGTTTATAGCCGAATGCGCATTTCCCTTTTGCTTTAACGACTTCTACAAGCATTTTCTTGGGATTTGGACCTTTATGATTCGGATCCTTAGGTATACATTCAATCTCTCCCGCTTTATTTAAGATTTCCGCTTTAAATTCAAGCTTACCTCCATCCGGACAGGTGACCAGTAAAGAACGCTGATTATCGCGGAAAGGGAATTGCGCGCCAAAACTTAACGCGTAAATAACCGGAAAAAGAGCATGCGCCAACCCGAGGCAAAAGAACTGAGGAGGATGGGTAAAATCTTCCAGAATAAGCTCATCACCGATTTTATATCCATGGTAGCATTCTCCAAAGACATT
>JAQUMS010000122.1 GCA_028717985.1 Candidatus Omnitrophota bacterium | reverse complement strand
CGGGAATGATGAGTTGCTGCTTAAATAAGCCGTAAATAAAAAGGAGACTGCATCCATGAAGAAAACAGCATTTACGTTAATTGAATTAATTGTAGTTATTGCTATTATAGGCGTTTTAGCGGCTATTATTGCTCCAAACGCCTTCAAGGCAGTGGAAAAGTCAAAAGTTTCAAAAGCGATTACAGATTTTAAAGCCATAAAATCAGCCGCTAATGCATTGTATGCCGATACCGGAAGTTGGCCTCATGGCGGCGATAGTGCGGTGAGAGTAATTAATTCTGATATTATGCGTAATGTAAGCAGTTTTTCCGGATGGGATGGCCCGTATCTGGATAAATTTACCGGAGCCACACCCTGGAGAGGGACGTATTATTTTACGACTAATCCCCAGATGGGGCGCGGCGCGCAATATGAGCTCGCGGTTGAATTTGAGGATTCATGTTTTAATACCGGGCCTAACGGCGGATGCCCGATTCCCAGGGTGTCCGCGCAGGGAATAGACAGCAATGTTGATGACGGCAATCTTGCTACCGGAGAATTCCAGGGAGGGAGTGATTATCACTGGGTTCTGCAGTGGGATTTTTGCGCTACATACGCGTGCTGGTAAATAGCTCGTAGCTCTTAGTAAAAACTAAGTAAATTTCTAAGATCAAAGAGCTAAGACTAAGAGCTAAGCGTTAAATAGCAGTGCTATAATTTTCTTGCAATTACTGCAGTTTATGCTATTCTATATACGTTTAAAGTCAGCCTACCTTTAATAACCCTTTAACCACATTAAACCTATGGCAGTAATACACTTAACTGATGGTAATTTCAAGCAGGAAGTTATTGATTCCGACAAACCCGTATTAGTTGATTTTTGGGCTACCTGGTGTGGTCCGTGCAAGATGATAGCGCCTCTGATTGAAGAGGTTGCTAAAGAATACGCGGATAAAATCAAGGTTGGGAAAGTGGATGTTGATGAAAATTCCAGAATTGCCAGCCAATACGGAATAATGTCGATCCCCACGCTCATGTTTTTTAAAAAAGGACAGATTGTCGAGCAGGTGGTCGGGGCATTGAATAAAGCTGAATTAAAGAAAAAAATAGAGGCGCATCTGTAATGAAGAAGGTTTTTATTGCCGCTACAAGTCAGAATGACGGAAAAACAACCGTTTCTCTGGGGCTTATTTTTAATTTCCGGCGGCAATTTGAAAATATAGGATTTATAAAGCCGATCGGCCAGCGGTATCTTGAAGAAGAAGGCCTCAAAATTGATGAGGATTCCGTCCTGGTAGAAGAAGCCTGCGGCGTTCATTGCGGGCTTAAAGATATGAGCCCGATAGCTGTGGAACGCGGTTTCACCGAGAATTATATTATGCGTCCGAGGCCGGCAACCATTGCTCGACAGATCAAAGAGTCATACAAACGGGTTTGTAAGGGTAAAGATATCGTGGTTATTGAAGGCACGGGGCACGCGGGAGTTGGTTCGGTTTTTGATTTTTCCAATGCCACGGTTGCCCGGCTTCTTGGTTCAAAGGTCGTCATCGTGTCGTCAGGGGGCATTGGTAAGCCTATTGATGAAGTTATCCTGAATAAAGAACTCTTTGAAAAACAAGGCGTGCGTGTTTTAGGCGTTATAATCAATAAAGTCCTTCCGGAAAAATACGATAAAATCAATCGTTTGGTGCGAAAAGGTTTTAACAGGAAAGGGATCGACGTGCTTGGTGTTATTCCGTATAATCCTATCCTTTCGTATCCTACGATCCGCCAGATTCTGGATGAAGCGAATTTTGAGCTTTTGTGCGGTAAGGATTTCCTTGAAAACTATATTTCCCGGATTATCGTTGGCGCTATGGAGGCACACGACGCGATCCAATATATATCCGATGACAGTCTTTTAATAACTCCCGGGGACAGGGAAGATATTATTATGGCCGCTCTTGGGTGTTGGCGGGAGCATGATCAGGGACGGTTGAAAATTTCTGGAATCGTTTTGACCGGCGGGATAACTCCGGTGAAGTCAATTCTTACTATTCTCAAGAAAACCGGCATGCCTGTATTGCTGGCACAAGAGGATACGTATAAAGTTGTTGCACTGGTGCACGATTTAACGGTGAAAATCAGGCCTCAGGATAGTGTGAAGATAGAGACAGTCGTTCAGTTAGTTAAAGATTACGTGGATTTAAATAAAATCATAAAGGAGATTTAGTGATGAATACTATTCAATTTATCCGTAAACGCGCGGGAGAACGGAAAAAAACCATAGCTCTTCCGGAATATAATGATAAAAGAGTTGTTGAGGCGGTTAAAATTATCGAGAGGGAAAAGATAGCTACCGCTGTTTTGCTTACTCCCGATATGATGGTGCGGGAGGATAAAGAGCGGTATATTCAGGAGTATTATGAATTGCGTAAGAATAAAGGATCTTCGCTTGATGATGTCCGTAAGCTTTTTGAGGATCCGTTATATTACGCCGCTATGAAGACCCGGGACGGCGGTTTTGATGGTTTTGTTGCCGGGGCAAGCCATACGACGGCGGATGTTGCCCGTGCGGCGATTTACGGCGTGGGTATTGATGAAACGTTAAATATAGCCGCGAGTTGTTTTGTTATGACAGTCCCCGATTGCGCGTATGGCGAAAACGGGACATTTGTCTTCGCTGATTGCGGAATTATTCCTGATCCTAATCCCCGGCAATTGGCCTGTATTTCCATTAAAGCGGCGGAATTAATTAATAAAGTCCTTGATATTCCTGCGCGCGTCGCGTTATTAAGCTATTCGACCCATGGTTCTGCCAAAGGCAAGATGATTGATAAAGTTTTGGAAGCGTTAAAGCTGGTGAAGGAAATGGCTCCGGATCTGTTAATTGACGGGGAATTCCAGGTTGACGCGGCATTGGTTCCTGAAGTCGCTCAGATTAAATTTCCGCAAAGCCCGGTTGCCGGCAAGGCGAATGTTCTTATCTTCCCGGATTTGAACTCGGGGAATATCGGGTATAAAATTGTGGAACGTTTGGCTAAAGCCCGCGCTCTTGGTCCTCTGCTTTTAGGATTTAAAAAACCATGCAGTGATTTGTCCCGAGGGTGTTCTGCTGATGATGTGGCGGATTGCGTTGCGGTTACCGCGATCAGGGCGTAACTGGTGCATGCATTAAGGGGGGCGGATATGAAAAAAAGAATTATTCCGGTTTTTTGTGCGGTTTTGAGTTTATTTTTTTCCAGCGCGTGCAGTTTTTCCCTCTATGCCCAAAATCAAAAACCGGCAAAAAAAGTTGTTTTGATCATTGGGGCAAAGGATTTTCGTGATGAAGAATTGTTCCAAACCCAGGATATTCTTGAGCAGAACGGTGTAAAAGTTTTTGTCGCGTCTTCGTCCCGTCAACCTTCTCAGGGAATGTTTGGAGGCGAAGCTGTTCCGGATATGCTGATAGGGGAAATCGACCCCGCTAATTTTGACGCGGTTATTTTTATCGGAGGAAAAGGCGCGATGGAATATTGGGATGATCCCGTGGCTCATAAATTAGCGAAAGAAACTATTGAGCAAAACAAGATCCTTGGTGCGATTTGTTTGGCGCCTGTAACTCTTGCCAGAGCCGGTGTCCTTAAGGGAAAGCGGGCCACTGTGTGGTCTACTCAAGGCGCGGATCTGCAAAGCGGGGGAGCGAAATATACCGGCACAAAGGTTGAGATGGACGGAAGTATTATTACCGCTGACGGGCCGTTTTCCGTATTGGCTTTCAGCGAGGAAATTCTAAAGGCCCTGAACAATAACTAAGAAACCGTTTTTTTCAAGAGCACAAAGCTGTTTACTACTGATAAGGACACTCTATGTTACGGACAATGTTGAAATCAAAGATTCACAGAGGCAGGGTGACGGATGCGAATCTTTATTATGAAGGCAGTATTACCGTTGACGCCTATTTAATGGAACAGGCAGATCTTTTGCCCGGAGAAAAGGTGGAAGTGCTGAATTTGAATACCGGGGGCAGGCTTGAAACGTATGTTATAGCGGGTAAAGAGCGTTCAGGCGTCATGTGTTTAAACGGCCCGGCGGCCCGCAGCGCGTGCGTTGGCGATGAGATTATCGTGCTTTCCTACGCTGTTATTGACGACAAAGAAGCGGGTCTGCTGAAACCAAAAATTGTTAAAGTTGATGAGCGAAATAGGATTAAAGATTAGGGTGTTAGGCGATCCTGTTTTACGCGGGAAAGCCAAAAAAGTAAAAGAAATCCTGGAGTCGCATCGTTCGCTGCTTAGTAAAATGGCGCGGATTATGTATGATTCTGAAGGCATAGGATTAGCTGCGCCTCAGGTGGGCGTTGAGGAATGCCTTATTGTGATTGACGCGGGGAACGGTTTGTATAAGCTTATTAATCCCCGTATTGTCTCGTGCGAGGGAACCCAGAGTTTTGAAGAAGGGTGTCTGAGTGTTCCCGGTGTGACGGTTAAGGTTAAACGTTCCAAAAGAATACTCGTGGAAGCTTTAGATGAAAACGGAAAGCCTTTGAAACTTGAGGTGCAAAACCTGCTTGCCTGTGTTTTTCAGCATGAAATAGACCATCTTGAAGGGAAGCTGATTGTCGATTACATACCCTTTTTTAAAAAAATTCTTTTGAAGAAAAAAATCACGCCTTCTTCCCGTAAAACCCGGATGGAAAATCCGAAGGAGTAAGTATATGCCGGGTTGCCCGAACCTTAAGAAAAATTTAAAAAATTGTTCGTGTAGTTACGCTTCATGCGGGCGCAAGGGGATGTGTTGTGAATGTGTTGATTATCACCGCCGGAACATGCAGATTCCCGGATGTTTTTTTTCTCCTGCGGCGGAAAAGACGTATGACCGTTCGGTTGAAAAATTCATAAATACCAGCAAAGAATAAACGCTTATTTTGTATCCGCGTATTCGTGAAAAATATTTTTCTGCGGATATTTTTTTTGCATATGAAATAAGGCATAGTGTTTCATGATGAAAGGCTGCTCTATGTATGATACAATTATTATCGGTGCGGGCCCCGCGGGATTGACCGCTGCTTTATACGCGGGCAGATACCGTTTGAAGGCTCTGGTACTGGAAAAAATGGTCCCCGGAGGACAGATTATTTTGTCTCCGACAATAGAAAATTTTCCCGGTTTTCCCAACGGTATTACGACTCAGGAATTAA
>JAQUMS010000121.1 GCA_028717985.1 Candidatus Omnitrophota bacterium | reverse complement strand
CGCGGTAAGGAATGATCCTGCCATAGAATATTTTTTTGCCTGTAGGGTGGTCTTCTTCTTCAAAACACACACCCGGTGAACGCTGTATCTGACTGATCACGCCGCGTTCATCCCCATTGATAATGAACGATCCGTTTTCGGTCATCAGGGGGATTTCTCCGAAATACGCGTCTTGTTCTTTGGTTTCTCTCTGAGTAGTCAGGCGAAACTTAACTTTAAGAGGAGACGCATACGACATCGCCCTTTTTTTGCATTCCACAATATTATATTTCGGTTTTCCAAGCGTATAGCTGATGAACTCAAGACGAATAGTCCGATCCGCATTTTCCAAAGGAAAAATAGCATCGAAAACTTCCTGCAAACCGATCCGTTTTCGTTCCAAAGGAGGCGTATCCATCTGCAAAAACTCAATATATGAAGCGTATTGAATTTCCAGCAGGTTCGGAAGATCCATTACTTCCTTAAATTTCGCAAAACTTTTCCTTTTTATCATGGTATTTCAGCCCTGTAATAATTATGATTAAACAACCGGGCGTCCAGCCACAGGCTGGACAAGCTCGTAAAAACATGAAATGATTATTTCAGTTCTACTTTAGCTCCGGCGGCTTCAAGCTTTTTCTTGATATCTTCAGCTTCGTCTTTCGGAACATTTTCTTTCACAGGCTTAGGAGCGCCGTCAACCAAATCCTTAGCTTCTTTCAAACCAAGGTTGGTAATTGTCCTTACTTCTTTGATGACTGCGATTTTATTCGCACCGGCATTTGCGATAACAACGGTAAACGTTGATTTTTCTTCCGCTGCGGGAGCCCCGCCGGCGGCAGCGCCTGCGCCCATCGGCGCGGCCATCATCGGCATGCTCGCCTTAACGTCAAACTTTTCTTCCAGGGCCTTTACCAGGTCCGAAAGTTCAAGCACGGTCATCTGTTCAATTGAAGTGATAATTTCATCAACTTTTGCACTTGCCATGGTTCTCCTCCTTAATTATTTTTTTCTTTTTTTTGTTTAACTTGATCTAAACAAATCACCAATTTACGCAATGTATTGCTAAGCACCATAACAAATGAGGTAATCGGCGCCTTAATACCGGAAACAACTTGAGCCCTTAATACTTCTTTTGACGGAAGTTTTGACAAAGCCTCAAGGGCCTTTGAATCCAGCACGACATTTTGCAATAATCCGCCTTCTATTTTTAGCTGCTCATGCGTCTTGAAAAAATCCCATAATACTTTTGAAACGCTCACCGGCTCGTCTTTAAAAAACACGAAGCCGCAGGGACCGTCTATCATAGTATTAAGATCTTCACGTCCGAGATCTTTCAAGGCACGCATAGCAATCTTGTTTCTTACCACGAATAATGAGGCATTTACTCCCGAAAGGGATTTCCTCAAATCACTCATTCCAGAACTTGACATCCCCAGGTATTTGATAATAAATACGCTGTTTGTTTCCTGGATGTTTTTTCTGATTGTCTGTGACGAGACTTCTTTTACTAAAAGGCCTAATTTTCTCATTGTTCTACTCCGCCAATCTTAAACCGGGATTCATACTCGAGGAGATAAAAAGGCTTTTAATGAATTTGCCCTTGACTGTCCCCGGTTTCGCGTCATTGATAGCATTAATAACACTGGTTGCATTCTCAACCAATTTATCTTCTGAAAAAGATATTTTTCCGACGGAAAGATGGATGCCGCCTTGTTTGTCGACGCGGAATTCAACCTTGCCTTTTTTTACGTCCTGGATCGCTTTGGCTATATCGTTCGTTACCGTCCCTGTTTTAGGGCTGGGCATCAAACCGCGTGGGCCGAGCACTTTTCCCAGCTTGCTTAAATCTTTCATCATATCGGGGGTCGCAATAACACAATCAAACTCAAGAAACCCGCCGGCTACTTTTTCGATCAATTCAGTCCCGCCGACCACATCAGCTTGTCCTTCACGGGCGGCCTTCTCGTATTCACCCTTGCAAAAAACCGCAACACGGACCTTTTTTCCGGTCCCATGGGGCAATGCGACTGTACCGCGCACCATTTGCTCCGATTTTTTCGCGTCTACGTTCAGGCTGTAATGAAGGTCAACCGACGCGTCAAATTTAGGCTGGGTAAGCTTCTTGAGAATTGAAACTGCGTCCTTCAATACGTACGTTTTAGTTATATCAAGTCCTTGTGCTGATTCCTTGTAGCGTTTGCTATGATTTTTCATTTAACCTTCCACCACAATGCCCATACTTCTGGCTGTCCCTTTTACCGTCTTAAGAGCCTGAGACATATCAGAAGTATTGAGATCCTTAAGTTTGGTTTTAGCAATTTCCTCAACCTGCTGCATGGTAACTTTCCCGATGACTTCCTTCCCCGCGATCCCTGAAGCTTTAGCGAGATTAGCCGCGCGCTTCAAAAGAATAGATGACGGAGGTGTTTTTATAATAAAGGAAAAGGTTCTATCCTCGTAAATATTGATAATGACCGGTAAAATCAACCCATCCCTGTTCTTGGTCTGGTCATTAAACTGTTTACAAAACATCATGATGTTAACGCCGTGCTGGCCTAACGCAGGCCCGACCGGCGGCGCCGGATTAGCTTGTCCCGCGGGGACATGGAGCCTTACTATCGCTGTAATTTTCTTTGCCATTTCACAACCTCGTTTTTTTTAAATTAAACTTTTTCTACCTGCCAGTATTCCAATTCTACCGGTGTCGACCTTCCAAAAATAGAAATACTGACTTTCAGTTTCCCTTTATCCGGATACACATCTTCAATAACACCGTTAAAATTCATAAAGGGACCTTCCTTGACACGGATAGGCTCACCCTTCTCAAAAATTACTTTAGGGCTCGGCTTGGTTTTCGTCTCTTCTGTCCGTTTGAGGATATTTTCTACTTCATGCGGAGGTAATGGGGAGGGTTTTTTCTTAGAACCGATAAAACCGGTAACACCCGGAAGAGCGCGGATAATACTGTACGACCGCTCATCCATTTCCATTTCTACCAGAATATACCCCGGAAAGAACCTGCGTTCAGTAACTCTTTTTTTCCCTGAACGAACCTCAGAAATCTGCTCGGTTGGAATTATTACCCTGCTTATCAAAGTCTGCAGGTTCTCCACAGAAATCTTATTTTCAAGCATCAATTTAATTTTATCTTCCGAACCCGTCTGAGTATGTATAACGAACCACTGTTTCATTACTTCAATCCCGTATATTTTTTCTTACCTTAATATAAGGCTCAGAATTTTGGTTAAAATAATATCTATCATACCTATATATAACGCCAAAGCGGCGGTTACCGAAATTACGACGGCGGTTGAGCCGATTAAATCCCGCCGGGGAGTCCAGGAGACCTTTACCAACTCTGCCTTAGCTTCCCCTAAAAATTTTTTTATATTATTAATCACGTTCATAAGTGTATTCAGGAGCGGCAGGGATCGAACCTGCAGTTACGGTTTTGGAGACCGTTGGTTTGCCTTTAACCGACGCTCCTAGTGTGAGTACCGTGCTTCATGCAGGCTTCCGTTTTAATGCACGCGTTTTTACACGCGGTGCGATTTCCTACTCTACTTAATTTCTTTATGTGGAGAGTGCTTTCGACACGGCCTACAGAATTTTTTTAACTCCAGCTTCTCCTGGTGTTGTTTCTTATTCTTCGTAGTCGAATAATTTCTGTTTTTGCAGACTGTGCATTCTAACGTGATTATTTCGCGCATAGTATTGTATGTATGGGATCGCCTTAGAGGCGAAACCCAAGCTGGAGACGGGAATTGAACCCGTGACCCCGTCCTTACCAAGGACGTGCTCTACCAACTGAGCTACTCCAGCATCAGGACGTTTTTTCCTGTGCTGTTTAATTATCAATTAGACCGCTGATCTTTATGTAAAGATAAAAAAATACCGTTCAAGAATTCTTCGTGAATTCTTGGGAGGCACTTTACTCGCTATTGTCTTTGAAGCACGAAGGACAAAAGTATATATTAAAATGCGTATTTTGTCAATTAATTTTTTTATTTTTTTTATTACTTCGATTAAAAGGGCGGGAAGTGAATCCCGCCCTTTTAATCGATCCCAAGTCATACACGAACTTTTTGAAACCTTCTGTTCCCCGGCTCTCGTCGAGGTTACAGACCTTTTTTAGCTATGAAATCGCACAGGTCCACAACCCTGCAAGAATAGGCCCATTCATTATCATACCAGCCCATAACCTTTACCAGCCGTTTATCAATTACCTTCGTTAATTCAGCGTCAAAAATACAAGAAAACGTTGAACCAAGGAAATCACGAGATACAAGAGGTTCTGTTAAATATTGAAGGATACCTTTCAAGCTGGTTTCAGAAGCTTGCTTGACGGCATTGTTAATTTCTTCCACAGTTGCATCTTTTTCAAGCTCGCAGGTCAGATCAGTCAACGATACATCAGGCGTAGGAACGCGGATCGCCAACCCGTCCATCTTCCCTTTTAATTCAGGAAGAACTAAACCGATCGCTTTAGCCGCCCCGGTTGACGTCGGTATCATTGAAACCGCCGCGGCGCGGGCTCTGCGCAAATCCTTATGCGGCAGATCAAGGATTTTCTGGTCGTTGGTATAAGAATGTATCGTGGTCATAAGCCCGCACTTGATGCCGAAATTATCCACCAGCACCTTTGCCATAGGAGCGAGGCAATTCGTCGTACAGGAAGCGTTGGAAATAATATTATGTTTTTTGGGGTCATAATTTTTCTCGTTAACGCCCATAACAATTGTTATATCCTCTCCTTTTGCAGGAGCGCTTATAACAACTTTTTTCGCGCCGCCATTGGTCATGTGCCCGATCGCTTTCTCTTTATCGGTAAAAACACCCGTTGACTCAACGACAATATCAATCCCGAAATCTTTCCAGGGTATTTCCGCGGGAGACTTATAACTAATGATCTTGACTGTTTTCCCGTTCACTACCAATGCGTCTTCTTTCGCTTCCACTGTCGCGTTCAATGTTCCAAAATTAGAATCATATTTCAAAAGATGCGCGAGAGTTTTCGTTCCAACGGGCAAATCATTAACTGCGACAAATTCCAGGTCTTTTGTCTGCTTGGCAACAGCCGCGCGGAATACAAGCCTGCCGATCCCGCCGAAACCATTAATACCGACTTTCACTGCCATGGTGTTTCCTCCTTTTAATGTTTATTTTTATTGTTGTTG
>JAQUMS010000120.1 GCA_028717985.1 Candidatus Omnitrophota bacterium | reverse complement strand
ATACCACCTGACCGGTAACATAAAACGGGCCGATCTTAGGCAAAATCTTAAAACGCCCGGAAATTTTTGTCCCCAGTTTCAATTCGCTTCCAAGCAAAATCCTCATTCCTCCCAGACTAACATCATGGACGCTCACGTGATGCTCACTGCCGTCGCCACCCAGAAGAGACGCTGATTCCCGGGTTCCAAGCCTTTTATGTTTTCGTTTTTCTTCCATGACTATCTCCCTGGGGATATTTAAAATAATGCACGACTAATTCTCCCCCTTAAGAGCCGGATAAAAACTATCCGCCTATCCGCAAAATCCTCGATATGCCCATAAGATCCGCTTTTTCCAGATTAACACCAACTCTAAAGCGTTGATCGGGCATCATCCGCGACCATATTACTTCACCGCGGGTATAAAGGAAATCACTTTTATCGGGAACCCGAAGCCACATTTCAACAGGAGTCCGTGGAGATAATTCCTGTTCTGTCGTAATACCGACGCCTTTGGCACTCACATCATGAGTAACACCCAAACCTTCTTTATTTGATCCCACGTCAAGGAATTTCACTGAAAGTCTCACCGGCAGCCGTTCAAAAATTCTTTTATCCTCAAATTCAGCTTCCTGCATTCCTTCTCCTCCTTTTAATTCCCCCAAGGTAAATAATTCATCCTCTTTTTTGGCTGTTCCCGATTGCGGCAGAAAAACATTTCTTCCCGGTTCGCCGCTTTGATGAGAAAAATCATGACACACAAAATTTTCAATTGCCGACCGGTCGGCTTCATTTATTTTCGTGAAATGAATGCCATACACGGAAATATCAGAAATAATTTTTTGCCATATAACCCAAGTTTCTATTATATCCGATTCAAGTTCTTTATTCAAGAATGTTTTTAACTTAAATTTTAACACCTTGTCGCGGGGTAATTTACGTTTTGCCTGCACGCGAATACCGCGGATACTTATATCATTCACGTAACATTCAAAACTCTGTTCTTTTCCGCCCGAGACAGTAATATTTCCGTGTTTATTGAGCGCCTTCCGCGCGGTCTTTCGCCTATCGGGGAAATACATATATTACCTCCTCAACCCGTGATATTAAACTTTTGTATCTTGAATATTGAGTTGCTCTTTTTGTTAATTTTAATTTAAAGAATCCGTTATAGTATCACCGTTTATTTTTCTCAACAACATAATTTTACTGTATCCAAGCGACAAATCATATTTTTCCTCCCACAACCGGACCTCGTCCATTTCCCTGCCGGCACAAGGAATTAAACCGGAACACAGTAAACGCCGGGCGTGAAGCTCATCCGTTAAAACTATCCCGCCGACAGGCAATGCCGCGATAATACATTTTTGGATTTGAAGCGGCAATGTTATAAGCCTGAATGCCTTTATCATACAAATATCTATGCCTTCTGATATAAACCGGAGAAATGACTCAGGATAGGTTGAAATATCTCGGGCATCTTCAATCTCAAAATAGAGGATCATTCTCGGTTCATTTTCTCCCGGCAACAAAAACGAAATTTCATACGCGCCAAGATCACTTTTATAGGCAGAGTTTACAATTTCGGCATTCATCTCCCTCAATTCCGCGAAGAGCGGCTCTTCAGAGCCCCCCAAATATTCCTCAAGGATTTTCCAATCGGAATATCCATCCGAACGCTTATCAGAAAAGTAAACTTCCATTCTTTTGTTTATCCCATCCTTGTTCGCCCTTCTGGACTTAAAGGAAAGTTTATCGGCAAAAATAAAAATCTTTGCGCCTGTAGCAAACAAAGCAGTCGAGATATCGGCTCCGCTGCCGATATAAAGAACAACTTTATTCTTGCCGCCGCAATTCACTACCCGCCTGATCAACCGCAGATAATGCATCTGAACCGGGGTGAAAATCCGCGATAGACGGATAAATGCGAGGCTGTCAGGAGGAAGAAATTCTTTCGCCTCTCCCGAATGGTTAATGCCCCCGTCACTTTGATCCAAAATATACTCCTTTGTTATCTCATCCTGAAGTTTTTTCTTGAGCATAAAACCATCTTCGGTTATCACCAGTATCCCCCGGGGCATATGATTTTTAGCATCGCGAAGCGCAAAACCGATATCCTTTACGGCACGAATCACATCCCGGGACAATGTGCTTCCAGGTCCCAGAACATATCCTGCCAGATCACTATGAGTCAACCCTTTCATACCTCCCAGATAAAAAGCCGAGATTGTTTTTACATACAAAACACGCGCGTCGGACGATGTAAAATTTTCTTTTTTCACCATTCCGGAAATACGGTAATACAAATCGAATGACTCCCCCTTATCTTCGCCTGCCGGAGAATACCGGAAGAGCATACCTTCAGGGTCATGTTCGATCACCCGGCCCACAGCATTCATAAGGCCGGCAGGTATACAAAAACACGAATCAATCACCGGTTGCCGGACTTCAGGAAACCGTGCATTCCCGGGAATATACGGTTTATTTGATTGTACGTTCCCCTTGCCGCGGAAAGGCAATGTTCTCTTTGAACGGACGGACACGCGCGGCCTCCTTATATTTTTTTTATTCCGTTCGGTTTTCGTGCCCCCTGCTTTTGCGCGTTTTGCCCCCCCTCTTTTAATTGGAGTCGCCACAACAGACGCGTAACTCTGATAAAACTCAGGATCGGAATCAAGAAGACGATGTATCCTTTCATAGAGATCATATTCATCAAATTCAAACCCTTTACTCCGGAGTATTCTCCCGGCTTTAATTTGATAATACTGTGCTTCGCGCATAGCACATGTAATATCCTCATCAGGCAAAATTAATTCCATAATCTCAGTCCGTATCCCGGGGTTTTCTATAAGATATTTTGCCAGAACAGGACGCTGAATACATAATTCCTGAGCCAGTATCTTCATTGATATTTTTTTTCCCTGCCGGAGGATTCTTTCCACGGCGCTGAATAATCCAATAACAACTCTCTCCCCGCCTGTTTTAGCGAATATAACCGGTAAACCGCAGTTCATTACCACCGGATTTTTCGACGGATCTTGTATGATCGTAACAACAATGGTTTTTTCTGAAAGATATACCGCGGCCTCAAATCCGGCATATTTCTCAAGGGTCATAATCACTTTATTCCCGAGCCAAATTGCGCCGTTGGGAGCAATGACTATATTCGTAAAAACAAGTTCCCTAAAATTGTTGAATATTGATTGGGGGATACGGTTACCGAATTTTAATAATTTCCCCCGGCACGCATCCCATGTATAAAAAAACGGGCGCTTGCCGGTATTACTAAATTCCTTCACCGGCTTTAAGGATTCCTCCCCCTTCTGTATAAATTCCAAACTCCGCAACGCCATAAGTGCACTATCTGTAAGCTGATATATTTTATTTTCTTCTCTGCGCATCAAAACCCCGTCTTTGACAAGTAGTTCTAAAAATTTATTAAATTCCGCTTCGGAATAATTCATTTCCCGCCTTATCGTAACGATGTTCGTGCCTGCGAATAACGAAACAATAATACGATAGTGTTCGGGAGAATAATAAACCTGGTTTAAACATGTACCGCCGTCGTAAGGATCGAATGCACACGCACGTTTCCGGATAAACTCCGCGTCTCTTACGGCAATACAGGCTAAGTTTTCCGGAGTGGATTTATATTCAAGGATAAACGGACCCCTGAATTTTCTGCCGTGTACAAGTTCAGGAAGCATGGTATTCAACTGGCTTATCATATAATGATCCTCGTGAACCGGCATATGCGTTTCATTTTTCAGGTTAGCGGAAAATTCGCTTCCATGCGCATGGACCACTCTGATGGGAATCCGGCTGTCAAGAAGGGATAGGAATTTAACCGGGCCATGATGAAAAGAAGCCTTTGTGTGTCCGATATCCAATGTCATACCGGAAAACTTCTTTTCCCGCGGAGATACCAGATCAAATAAAAAACCGAATGTTGTATTTATATCATCCGCGCTATGCCATACCGCCGTATCGCCCCGGTGAAGCCAGCGGACATTTTCTATATCCAGTATCACGTTATTCCGTGCGGCGAAACCAACAAGTTCCGCAGCTTTTTCCGCGAACCCCCGGCCCGCTTCGGTCAAATGCATTGTAACCGCGTAC
The DNA here is from genome assembly GCA_028717985.1 of Candidatus Omnitrophota bacterium. Lineage (GTDB taxonomy): Bacteria > Omnitrophota > Gorgyraeia > Gygaellales > Profunditerraquicolaceae > STD1-16. The sequence continues at coordinate 1,072 of JAQUMS010000120.1, read as the reverse complement.
GCATGCACAAAGGAAGCGAATCGTATCGAATCCTCAATCCGCTCAATACTTTTTCCTCCTTCCATAATATCAACATGCTCCGCGTGAATAGTTATCCGGATATCCTTCTGTTCAGCGATATCTCTGAGGCCCGCGCTGATATTTTCATCCACTGAACAGGGAGAGAATTTATCAAGCGCTATCTCAATGGCATTAAGCATGGGCCGCTTTTCATCAACACTGAGTAAAAACGAAAGGATGCCTTCGGCGTTTTCCGCTTTCCAATACGAAGGACCTATTCTCAGCACTTCGCCGCCATCTTTATAATATTCCATTGTCAGCTCGTGGGTCTTAGCTCTTAGCTCTTTGGAATTAAGGTTGTCTCCTGAGTTTTGATTTTCTCTAAGAGCTACGAACAAAGAGCTAAGAGCTCTATTTCCTCCATCATTCTTAGACACAGATATCTCTTCAGACTGCCGCCGTACTTGTTTACGGTAATACCATACAACAGGCGTTATCCCGATCATTCCCAATCCAATCAAAACAAGGATGCCTCCCGCACTGCCGAGCATAAACCTTCCGATAATTTCCAATACTAAACCAAGAATAATAAACGGCGGCGGCGCGTTTATCAAACGTTCACCGTACCGGTCATTCAAATGCCATTTGATTATACCGGCGAACGCGCCGGAGGAAACAAGTACCAGATTTATCGATTCAAAATATCGTGCGGCAAATCCGGTATCAGCCAATATCTCGGGACGGACTATGCCGATGGCAATACTATAAATCCCGGAAGCGAAACTCAGGGCCATTGTAATAACAAAATCAGCCGTAACAAAAAGCATAAAAACAACTAACACATACTGTAACTGATCAATAATTTTTTCCTGTATAAAACTTCGTATGGCTTCCCGTGTTTCTTCCTTGGTGCTTCCACGCAAACGGTTAATCCACGATACGGCGTCCTGTGTGTATGCTTCTTTTTTGTTGAATATTTCACGAAGAGCATTCGCGCTTTTTTTAAGAAAAGGAACAATCGCATTCCTGTTACGCACAATATCCGCAGGAATAGCGAAAATCCTGCCGCTGA
>JAQUMS010000119.1 GCA_028717985.1 Candidatus Omnitrophota bacterium | reverse complement strand
AAGGCTGTATCCGAAAAACATCCACTGCAGGCTTATCAAACATAACGCCATGATCCACTGCATAAGAATACTTAAATTATTTTTTCTCCGCACCATACCCCCGTAAAAAAAAGCCAGACCGGGGGTCATGAGCATGACCAACACTGAAGAAAACAACACAAAAACAGTATCAACCGAATTTACCATAAATAGTATCTCCTTTCTTCTAAAAAAAAAGCGTTCATTCCAGGCAGAACTCTATCTGCCGTTCATGAACGCTTACCGTGCGTTTTATTATACCCAGGGACATCCTTGTACCCAGGTTTATACTTATTATACAGGAATTCCTGAAAGTTTCAAGAAAACTTAAATACCGCAATCCTCTTATTTATCGTTTTTAACCCTTCAAACCATGCCAAACTGGCAATACCGCAGACAAACGCGATCAACGCGTCTTTCCCCGACAAAATGGAAAAATGAAAAAGATTTCTAAACGGAGGGACATAAATCACCAAAACAAGAGCCACGAGCGCACCGGTAACAACCCCCAGCATTGCAGTATTTTTAAGCCTGATAATCCCGATTAAATTTTTTGACCAGGAGAGATTAGTGATTATAAGCATGATATTCGCGAAAACGAGGGTGGCAAAAGCCAGCGTGCGCGCCTCATGCTCTCCTTTATTAAAATGCAACGCCAGACAAAACACAGAAAAGACAACCGTCAAAATACTGACGCCTTGAAAAAGGCTGAAAAGAAATGTTTTTTTATTAAACAATGACTCCCTCAGACTACGAGGCGGCCGCCTCATGATATTTTTTTCTTCAGCACATGCTTCAAACACAGTTGAACACGCCGGGTCAATAATTAATTCGAGAAAAGCGATATGCGCCGGCAGTAACGCTATGGGAAGATTAAACAAAACAGGAAGAAATGACATCCCCGCTATCGGCACATGAATGGCAAAAATATACGCTATGGCCTTCTTCAAATTATCAAAGATCCTTCTGCCAAGTTTTACGGCATGAACAATGGAAGAAAAATCATCATTAAGCAATACAAGCGCTGAAGCTTCACGAGCGACGTCGGTCCCCCGTTCCCCCATGGCAACACCTATATGCGCCGATTTCAAAGCGGGCGCGTCATTAACCCCGTCTCCGGTCATGGCCACTACTTCCCCGTTCGCTTTTAACGCGTTAACAATAGCCAATTTCTGTTCAGGAACAACCCTGGCAAAAATGTTGATCGTTTTAATTTTCTTTCTGAGTTCTCCTTGATCCATAACTTCAAGTTCAGGACCGGTTATACACTCCCCGGGATTTTTTAAACCTATTTGCCTGGCGATGTATAACGCCGTTCCGGGATAGTCTCCGGTAATCATAATAACCCGCATACCCGCCTCATGAGCTTCTTTTATTGAAACCGGGACAGTATCCCGGACAGGATCAATAAAACCAAGTAAACCGACAAATTCAAAACTAAAATCATGCTGTAAATCAGGCAGGCTTGTTTTCTTGAAGAAAGCCCGCGCGACTCCCAAAATACGCAGCCCCCTGTCGGCCATATACTCTATACGTTGTGTTAATTCCTCATGCTGCGCTTTGCTAAAATGGCATAAATCCGCTATCGCTTCAGGAGATCCCTTGGCTGCAATAATAAAATGCTGTTTATCGGGAGACTCCCATACATGGGACAAAGCAAGAAGAGATTTTGACAACGTATATTCCCTGACAAGCGTCCAATTATTATGAATGTGCTCCGATCCGGTCAAATAAAGTTCCCCTATCCGCTTTACTTCTTTTTCAATAGGATCAAACGGGTCTTGCTGGCTCGCCAGAATAGCATACTCCATCAAATCATGCACATCCTCAGGCAAAAGCATAGTTTCTTTAGACTGTATATCAAAATGTTTATTTTTAACGCATAACGCGGTTAAATGCATGGAATTAAGAGTAAGTGTCCCGGTTTTATCCGTACACAATACTGTCGCGGCTCCAAGCGTCTCTATCGCGGGGGCACGCCTGGTTAAAACCTGGCTTTTTGAAATTCTCCACGCTCCCAGCGTAAGGAATATTATTAAAACAACCGGGAATTCTTCGGGAAGCATCGCCATGCTTAACGTCAAACCTGAAAGGATGCCGCTGAGCCAATTTCCCCGTGTTATGCCATATATCACAATGACGAGAAAACACAATATTCCGCCGGCTATTGAAAAATTACGGACTATCCTCCCTGTCTCTTTCTTTAAAAGAGTATCTTCCTCCCGTATACTCTGCAGGGCTTTGCCGATTTTACCCATCTCCGTATGGCTGCCGATTGACGTTACTTTTGCTACGCCGCGCCCTTGAACAATCAGCGTTCCGGAAAAAACAAAAGGAATATCATCCCCGCCGGGTCTGCGGGAAACTTCTTTTCCGTCCCAATCTGATTTACGCACAGGGACCGATTCTCCGGTCAACAACGATTCATCAACGGACAAATTAGAACAGGATAACACCACCGCGTCAGCCGGGACACGGTCGCCTTCATTCAATATAATAATATCGTCTTTAACAACCTCCCGGCCCGCGATCCTTTTTTGTTCGCCTCCCCGGATAACCAATGCCCGGGGGCTCGACAAATCCCGTAAAGCTTCCAGGGTCCTCTCCGTCTTGCGTTCCTGATAAAACGTGATTCCCACCACAACGATAACAAACGAAAGCAGCATCAACGCATCATTCGGTTCTCCCAGAAAAAAATAAATAAGACCGCAGCCGATAAGCAACAACAGCATGGGCTCTTTAACCACATTAAAAAATATTGCCAGGATACTGCGTTTTTTCTGTGAAGCCAGTTCATTATATCCGTATTCTTTCAATCTCTCCTGGACTTCGTATTCAGAAAGCCCTTTAATATTCTGCATTTCTTTTTCTGAAAAAATCATGCGACCCTCGGTTTTTGAATCACGGACGTTTCAGGCCTTTACATATCCGAAATCCATTGTTTTTTGTATGTTTCAAAAATTCTATCACGACAGGCACTACCGAAAACACTATCACTGCCGTTATCACGATAAAGAAAGTTTCTTTAATAACCGGGATATTCCCAAAATAATATCCCCCCAGGACAAATAAACCAACCCATAGCAGAGCTCCGGCCACATTATAAATAAAGAACCGGAAATAATCCATTTTACCTATTCCCGCAACAAACGGAGCAAACGTGCGGACAATAGGGACAAAGCGCGCCAAAATAATTGTTTTCCCGCCGTATTTCTGATAGAACATATGGGTCTTTTCAATATGTTCCTTTTTTAAAAAATGGCGCCCCCCATGCTGAATCAGTCTTTCCCCGAAGAATTTACCAATAGCATAATTAAGACTGTCTCCTGCCACAGCGGCGATGAAAAGGACCAAAAATAGCCATACAATGTTAAAAGACCCCGCCGCCGCAAACGCGCCCACGGCAAAAAGAAGAGAATCTCCGGGAAGAAAAGGCGTTATAACAAGGCCGGTCTCCGCGAAAATTATAATAAAAAGTAACAAATACGACCAACTCCCCCAGGCCTGTATTATAACACCCAGGTGTTTATCGATATGGATAACAAATTCTATGCAATTTTTTAAAAAATCCATCGTTTCATAGTATAATTACTGATCATTTGAGAGGCAGGCCATACATAACCGGCGGGAGAATCCCATAAACATAAAAAAAAGAACGGTGTTCCCATATTTCCTGTCGGTTGTAGAGGCTTCCAAGAAGTCCTGTAGCAAAAGCTACTGCCGAAGTCCCGGCCCGGCATGAGAACCTGTTCTTCTTCTGTATATATATTAAAGGAACATGCTTTGTTGTCAAGAAAAAAGGGGTTACGAGTGTTGTTTACGAGTGTTGTTTACGAGTGCTGTTTACGAGTGCTGTTTACGAGTGCTGTTTAATAGCCTTTAAGGATTCTATCACCTTCGCGGCTTCTTTTTTAGACAACGCATCCAAGCCGGTTTTGTGATAATATTTATAAATAAAATTATTCAGGTGTCCATCTTCCCACCCAACATTTTCAGCAAGGTGTTTAATGTATAATTTCTGCCTTATAGTCAGGCCCAATGAATTGACGCGGTAATAATTACTGCGCACAAAATAATTCATTAATTTTTTGAATAATTCATCCGTTAAATCTTTCGCACTGTCTACGCCCGCCACGCGCCGGAGAATATCACGGTATTCACTATCGCTTAACTTAAGTTCTTTCTTGACAATATGTATCACGGCAAGTTTTTTATTGTCCATAAAAGACTTGGTTCAGTTTGTTTGAAAAGCTTATGTTAAAAATCACGCTTTTACAACAGGAAGCGTAAAATAAAATGTACTTCCCTTGCCAACCTCGCTCTCAACCCAGATTTTCCCTCCGTGAGCTTCAACTGCCATTTTACAAAAGGTAAGCCCCAAACCTTTACCTATTCTCCCCTGTATCTGGCCGGACTCAACCTGAACGAATTTTTCAAACACCCGGGGCAGATAATCCGGTGGAATCCCGAGCCCATAATCTTTTACGCTTATAACAACATAACCGGCATCTTGATCATAACGGATACTAACCTCGATAGTAGAACCGGAAGGTGTAAACTTTAACGCGTTACCTATTAGATTAGAAACAATCCTTTTTAGAATGTCTTTATCCGCCAACACAGGCGGCAAATCCGAAGGCGCAGATAAAGATATATTTTTTGTTTCCTGCTGCACCACTACTTTCATAGATACCACTACTTCATTCAAGATAACGGCGCAATTAATTTCCTCACGTCTTAAATTAAATTTCCCCTCTTCCATTTTATTAATATCCAGAAGATTAGAGATCATATTCTTCATCTCATAGACCCCGCTCAACATCCATTGAAATGAATCCTTCTGCTCCTGAGAAAGGATATTCTGGCACTCCATTTGCAAAAGCTCGATGTTACCCAATATCAGCATCAAAGGATTATTCAGATCATGGACAATCATCTGAATCAAAGACTCTTTCATCTTTTCAAGCTTAGCCTGTTTAGTAATATCTTCGACAAAGATAAGGGCTTTAGCCTCTCCTTCTTCCTTGATCGGGATACCCGAAATCTTTGCTAAAATCAGCTCAAATAAATGAAATAATTAAACCTGTTACAACGACCATAATTGAACCGCCGACATTACTCACTCCGCGGCAAACAGCTTGCGTCCCCAACCCTTACGTTTCCGGGT
>JAQUMS010000118.1 GCA_028717985.1 Candidatus Omnitrophota bacterium | reverse complement strand
CCAAGAACGTTTCCCCGTATGCGTCATACCATATATTGCCCAATAGAACGAAAGAAGAAAAAATACGATAAGAAAAGTATATCCTCTGCCCAATACAGAATATTCGATAAGAACGGAAGAGGAAGTAACAAACGCAGCAGTTACAAACGCTGTATCACTATCGTATATCTCTCGCACAAGCAAATATGTTGCAGGAATCATAAGAATCCCTCCAATAAAAGCAGGTAGACGAATCACCCAAGGAGAGCCTCCAAACAATAAATATGACACATGCATCAACAACGTATTTAAGAGATGATTATTCGGCAGATCATACAGGCTTAAACCTACTTTTAAAGGCTGCACGGCATATCCGAGAAACGAATACGCCTCATCATAACGCACAGGCTGTCCAAGAAAACATAAACGGGACAAAACTCCTATGATTATAAGTGTAACGAGAAACACATTTGCCTCCGAACAATAATTTACTTCTTCACCTCGTAAACCTTAGAATTCCCCAATTCAAATATAAGCCGTAAATTTCTCCAATATTTATGAATATACGGGACCAAATACCGGTATGTTTCTATTGAAAACTCATCAAGAACTATGATTGATACTGAATTATCCGCGATCGTTTTTTTAATTTCATCCTGATTCAAAGTCAAAGGGATACCTATAGCTTTTCTGCCGCTTAAAAAATACGTAATGGTAGGTTTTCTCGACATGATCACGGCGGATTCCGAAGCGTTGTTTTTTAACCATTCATGCACCGACATAAAATTCCTGTAATACGGCGGCAAATCCCGGACACTGCGGGGCATCGATGTCCACGCGAATACGAGATTTATAAGGCTGACGGAGATCATCAATCCCGCGCCTATAAATAGAATACGCGATTTCCATTTTTTAAAAATCAGACCCGCGGCGAAAGCCACGCCTGAACAACAATAATACGCAATAAAAGGAATGATCGGTACCAAAAAACGAACACCTTCTTTATATGGCCACATCACAATAATAGCCAGATAGAAGATAAAATAATAATGAAAAACACAACTCCTGTTTTCTTTCCACTTTTTCCAAAAACCAACAAAAGCAAACATCAGCACGCATAAACCTGATACATCCCGCGCCCATACCCATTTCCGCGAGATAAAAAGAAAGAACACATCCCGGGCCTGAGTAAAATGATAATTTACCCCTTCGATGATCCTTAATACCAGATACCACGGATTATCGAAAATTAAGCCTTTTTCCGGAACGTAAGGATCAATTACGAAAAAATAATTCAAATGAGAATAATTCTGCGCGGATACGCGCGCCATTACAATTTTCCACAACACAATTACAATGCCGAAAAGTACGAAAACAAAGATTATTTTTTTGAGCCTCAAAACCCGGGGTTGCCGTGCCCGTGCCAAAGCACATAGTATTCCTACACCAAGAGCTATCCCTATATGCCGCGTAAAATAACTAAGCATAATCCCCAGGCAAAGAATGATCCCTGTTACAAAAGACATCCGGTTTTCCTGAGAATACCGGGCAGCCGAATACAATGCGAAAGCGGAAAAAAATAAAAAGGGAATGTCAGACAGGATATACGCTGAAGAATACAGAATAATCGCCCAATTAAAAGCACAATACAACACTATAAAAAAAGCCGTTTTTAATCCCGAATACCTCATAAAAAGCCGATATAAATAAATGAGGGCGCCAAATCCTGCCAGAGCAACCAGAAAATGCATTGCAATAAAATTTCTTCCCAGCACAGAGATAGGAACTAAAAGCATAAGAGGAAATACAGGAGGATACAAAGTTGAAACAGGAGCCGAGGGATAATTGATCATCCTGAAGGGCTGACCTTTCAGGAAACTTTCGGCAAGAGTAATATATTGAGCGCTGTCACCGCCTAAATCCACGAATTGGAACGGCATAAACCATATACACGCCGTCCAGTAAAAAACGGTGAGAAGAATCCAGGGGACATACCCGCGAATAGACGTGAAAGTTCTCACTCCTCTGTCCTATCCATTCGTAATTGACTGATTTGTTCTGAGATAAGGCCAAGAAGAAAGATAACAATAGCCGTTGTAAAAAGCAGCGCGCTCATGTTGGTGAAACGATGAAAATATACGTACGTATAAAGATAATACCCCAGGCCAAGAAGAAAGAAGAAAAAACTACAGGGAATAAAAACACGTAAGGGCGAAAAAAATACGGCAATCCGGGTAATAATCGTAAAAAATCTTCCGCCATCCTTGATGATGTTGATTTTGCTTTTGCCTCCCTGGCGGGGGATCGCAGAAACAGGCACAAAAACAATCGGATGCCCGCTTTTCAGAAAAGAAAGCGTGATCGTGGAAGGATATGAAAAACCGTTCGGGAAAAGATATAAAAACCGCTTGGCCGTTTTTGTTTTTACCGCGCGAAATCCTGAAGTCAGATCCTTCACGGGAAAGAGCGTAACATAGGAAGCAAAAAGATTATACACCCGGTTGGCCTGATTTCTGAAAGAAACCCTGGAAAAATCCCGTGCACCGATCGCCATTTCAAAACGATCCATATATTCCAATAAAACAGGGACGTCCTGAACACGATGCTGACCATCGGCATCCATCAGGACTGAAATTTCAGCGGTCGCATTCCTCAACCCTGTACGCACTGTCGCGCCATTCCCCATATTATAGGGGTGCCGGATAACCCGTGCTCCATTAGCTTCTGAAATCTCCGCCGTTTTATCAAGAGAAGCATCATCTACTACCGTAATTGCGACGTCATCTCCTAAAGAAGACTTTAATTCATGTATCAATCCTCCGATCGTAGCTTCTTCATTATACGCGGGAATAATAATTTCAAAATTTTTCTGCTCCATCAGTCTCCTCAATTTTCAAGGTACCATTGCATCAAAAAACTTAGTTTCTACTTCCAGGATTCCCCCTCCCCTACCCCTCCCACAAGGGGAGGGAAAAAATTATAATACTCCTCACTCAACAAAGAGAGGGAAAAAATTAAAATATTCATTCCCTACTTCCCTCCGCAAAGGGAGGGGAAAAATTATAATATTTCTTTCCTCGCAAGAAGAAGGGTATTTACAATATTTCTCACCCCTTCCTCAAAGAAAAAAAGGAAAAGTTATGACATTCTTTAGCTCCCCCACAAAGAATAATTACCAGTTATATTCCATCCCCTACACAAGAGAGACTTAATCACTTAGTTTCCACTTCCAGGATTCCCCTTCCCTACCCCTCCCACAAGGGGAGGGGAAAAATTATAATATTCATTCCCTACTCCCTTCTGCAAGGGAAGGGGAAATTTTAATATTCCTTCCCCCACAAAGAAAGAGAAAAAGTTATAAAATATCTTCTATGTTTCCTCCCCCTTCGTGGGGAGGATTAAGGAGGGGGTCTTCAAATATTCTTCAATCTTGTGAAATATCCCATCCAAATTCTCAAGAACTTCGTTATTCCAAAATCTTAAAACATTAAATCCCTGCTGTTTCAGCCATGTATCACGCTCAATATCGTTTTGACTCTGACAATGCTGCCCCCATCAACTTCTATGATCAATCTTTTTTCAAAAGACGCAAAATCAACTATATATTTTCCAATTACCGCTTGCCTGCGAAATTTAACACCGAAATTCTTACTACGAAGTATATGCCAAAGATGCTTTTCAGTTTCTGTCGGATCATTTCTTAATCTTTTGGCAACCGGTGTTAATTTTTTTCTCAATTCACCCCGCCCCTACCCCCTCCCACAAGGGGAGGGGAAATATTATTTTCCCTAAACCACCCAAAAAAGGACAAAAAATAAGTACTCCTTTATCCTCTCGACCAAAAAGGAAAAAAATAAGTATTCCTTAATCCTCCCACAAAAAGGAAAAAATTATTGTATTCATTATCTATAGACTATTATTCTCTTAAATTCCAGCCTATAAAAGAGCGACCTTTTGCACATAAGTCCCCTTTGATAAAAAAGACTTATCCCTTAGTTCCCTCCCCCTTTGTGGGGAAAATAGGGAAAAAGGAGGGAATTATTCCTTACCTCTTTCAAATATACTCCATCCCTCTTTAGTATATTTCCTTCCCCTCTGTGGGAAGAATCAGAAAGAGGAGGGAATTATTCCTTACCTCTTTTCAAATATGTTCCTCCCTTTTCAGTATATTCCCTCCCCCTTGTGGGGAGGGTTAGGAAGGGGGAATAATCTAAATCTATCCTTAATCTTTTTTCTTCGCCACAACAAGAAGAGAAAGCCCGTGATCCGGGAATAGTTTATCCAGGATTCTTGTAAGCCATATCAGTTGATTATAAACCCCAAGCTGAAATTTTGAAATTCCTTTTTTTTTCAAAACCTTAAAATCCCACCACCACCCAAACATCCCGACACTATTAAAGTTTTGAACTTTTTCAATACTAAAACCCCGGGATTCAAGAAGCGCTGGAAGAGAAACCCGATCGTATCTCCTGACATATCCGCGCAAACGGTCAAATTCCGTGAATAATCTCTTGTGCGCAGGCACAATAATAATCACTTTTCCATGCGACACGAGAAATTCCCTGACAGTAGAAAGAACCTGGGCGTCATTTTCAACATGCTCCAAAACGTTGATCAACAACACCGTATCGCACTGATAAGATTTTAGTTTATCCGCCGCTGATTGATCTGAGATATCGCACTGCAAAGCTTTAAATATACTGGACCCGGGGATATGATACGACAAATACGCGAGCGTCTTAACCGATGTATCGGTAGAAATTACTAATTCACGATTTACCAGTAAAAATCTCGTAAGATTCCCGATCCCCGCGTCTATCTCAAGGATCCGGGTTCCTAAGAACATTTTAATCATATCAAAAATATACCTCGTATACTTATCCATACCGGGAAGCTTTTTCAGGCTTTCGTACGGGACATCCCCCAGCACCCGTATTTTAGAATAGAGAAGCCACCAGAGGGTAATAAAAAAATCAGTCCATTTTATTTTTTTTCCTTCGCTGTAATCTCTTCCGCTATACGAAATAGGGACTTCATACACCCGCAAATTTTTTCTGCACACCGCGCCGGTGATTTCCGCCTCTACACCGAACCTGTTTGACTTAAGAGGTAAATCCCTGAGCACATCGGAGGTAAAAACTTTATATCCGGTCATCATATCCGTCAGGGTCGTATTAAACAATATGTTGGTAATCATATTCACCACTTTATTCCCC
>JAQUMS010000117.1 GCA_028717985.1 Candidatus Omnitrophota bacterium | reverse complement strand
TTTGTAGATGACCATCCGGCGGGAAAGGCCTTTAGCCCGTGCCGCGAATATGTATGGCTGCTGCAAAACCTCTATCATACTGGATCGCATATACCGGGAATTGCCCGCCAGGCTTCCCAAGACAGAAACCATCACGGGAAGAAACAAATGCCTCCCTATATCCCAGATTTTTTGCCAGAAGGTGAAGTATTCAAAATCAAGGGATTTAACTCCCGAAACGGGAAACCACTCCAGGCGGATGCAAAATAATTGCATACATAACAGAGCCAGCCAGAATGTGGGAGCGGCAAACAAAAGAAAAATTACTACCGTAGTTACGGAATCAAAAGCTGATCCCGGCTTAAGCGCGCTCTTGACTCCCAAAGGAACAGCAATGAGAAAAACGAAAAACAGAGAAACAATATTAATCCCCAGGGTCAAAGGTATCCGCTCAAATATCTTCTCGATCACAAGCCGGTCATCGCTGAAGGAACGGCCGAAATCACATCTCGCAACACGGCTGACCCAGTCAAGGTATTGCACATGCAAAGGCTTGTCCAGTCCGTACAGCTTTGAAAGACGCTCACGCACCTCAAGGGAAACTTTAGGGTTAAGCGACTGCTGCATCTCTACCGGCTTCCCGGGAGCGAGATGAACAATAAAAAAGCTGATAGTTACGATCCCGATCAGCATAGGAATAATAGTAGCTATTCTGCGAATAATATAGTTAAGCATAGGGATTCAACTGCGTTACCAAATCACATAATTAAAAGCCACCACGTTACGTGGTGACTTTTCAATTCACGCTGATGGCTATTTTATATCTTTGTTTTTCTTTAGGCACCCACCACTGAATAAAATTATACCCGATCCCCAAAGGCGCGGGCTTAATTCCCTGAAATCTGCTGTGAACAACAGAAAGGCTGTCCGGAACATATAAAAACATGCACGGCTGTTCATCGTAAATTATCGCGTGAATTGAATGGTAATACTCTTTTCTTTTTTCCTGATCGAATGTACTGCGGGCTTTCACCAACAAATCATCCACCTCTTTATTTGAATATCCTATAAAATTAAATTCCCCTTCCCGCATTTTGGAAGAATGCCAGATATCAAAATTATCCGGGTCATACGCCAGCGACCAGCCAAGCAAAACCGCCTCGAACGAACGTTTATCTATATAGTTCGACAAAAAAACACTCCATTCAATCACTTTAATCTTTACCCGGACCCCGATTTCCTGGAGACGCTTTTGAATGATTTCAGCGACTTTAATCCGTTCTTCATTTCCCTGGTTTGTAAGAATCGTAAACTCAAAAACCTCACCGTTTTTTTCCAGCCAGCCGTCTTTGTTTATATCTTTCCATCCGGCCTCCGCGAGCAAGGCGCGCGCGTGAAAAGGATTAAATTCCACCGGAGCGACCCGGGAATTATACGCCCATGAATCAGGCAAAAACGGCCCCGTGGACACCCTTCCGAGGCCCAAAAGGATCATATCAATAATCTCCTGTTTATCCACCGCGTAATTCAAAGCTTTCCTTACCCGGATATCCTGAAATTTCTTACTGTTCAAATTATACCCGAGATAAGTATATCCGAAACTCGGAAAACGGAATTTCCTGTACGACGCCTGAAAAAAAGGGGTATCTGTCTGCCGGGCGAACTGAAGCGGCGTCAGCCCCGAAGAATCAACCCCCTGGGTCTGAAGTTCAAGAAACATTGTTGACTCATCAGAAATAACACGGGAAATATACCGGGAAATATACGGTTTTTTTTCAAAATAATCGGGATTAGCAACCAACTCGATTTTTTCCTGCGGTTTCCAAACCTTAAATATATACGGGCCTGTTCCCACCGGATTCCGCTGAAATGATGATCTGTTTAAATCCTGTTTTTCAAGCAGATGCTTGGGAATTATCGGCATTCCCCAGCTGGCCAATCCGGGAGCAAACGGCTCTTTATACGTAACCTTAATCGTATACTCATCAAGGATGTCAAGCGATTTAACCCGTTCAAAATCTCCGCTGTATGCCGTTTTAACATCGGGATCAATAAATTTTTTGAACGTAAACTCCACATCAGCGGCAGTGAAAGGATGTCCGTCATGCCAGCGCACATTTTTTCGTAAATGAAAAATTATAGTCAGTCCGCCGTCTTTAATCTCCCAATTTTCCGCCAAATCCCCCGTCAAAATAATATCTTTATCGTATTTTACAAGGCCGTTAAAGATCATGCCGCTCACACCGCTTGACGCGCTGTCGGAAGCGAGCAAGGGAAGAAGCGTTCGGGCGTCAGAGATTGATCCGCTGATAAACGCGTCGCCGTAATCAGGGATGGATTCGCCGGCGCAGGCACCCGCGTAAAAAAAAATGGCTATTGAGTTCATCAATAGCCACGCGGACAAAATTAAAAAGCGGTTACAAAACACCATAGTATCAGAACAATGCGAAATTAGAAATTATTTGGCAGTTTTTTGTTCCTGTCCGCTGCCTGCCGGAGCTTGAGTAAGAGGAACCGCCTGTTGAGCCGGAACTTTATTTTTTTCATTAATAATACGTAAAGGAGCCGCCGGAGTTTCTTTCTTGAACTTAACCGGTTGTTCCTCTGCCTGTTTTTGCGCTCCCGGCATCAATGGCTGAGAAACGGCAGATTCATTCTTGGTGACCGGCTGAGTACCTTCGGGAACCGGCGGTTTAACAGGGACCGTCGTTTGTTTTACCGGTACGGAAGTTTTATATCCTCTCATCAAAGACTTGCTCTGGCGCAGAGAGAAAAAAGTTAAACTCAAACAAGTAACGAAAAAAATAATTGAAAAAATAGTGGTAATTTTAGTTAAAAACGCGCTGGTTTTCACGCCGAACATGGATTCTATCCCGGAAAAACTTTCCACCAGCCCGGCTCCTCTGCCGCGCTGAATCAAAACAATAACAATCAAACCAACACACACGATCACATGTACAGTAACAACTAATCCTATCATTTAAAACTCCTGTCAGCTTACTACGTTACCCGGCCCGGTCGGCCTGATAAGATACGCTTATCTTTAAACTCCGGCATACGAGGGCGCCCCGCCGCGGCGGGTTTACCCCTTGGAAACCTTGCCTGCCTGCTTAATGATGTCGGCGAACGAGAGGATTTTCAAACTGGCTCCCCCCACCAACGCGCCATCAACATCAGGCTGTTTCATTAATTCGGTAGTATTTTCGGGTTTAACGCTCCCGCCATACTGAATCCTGATTGATTCTGATATTGTCTTATTATACACCGCGCTCAACAAATCGCGAATATATTTTTGTGTCTCCTCGGCCTGAGCCGGCGTTGCGGTCCTTCCTGTGCCGATTGCCCACACGGGTTCATACGCGATAATAACTTTTACGATGTCGCTCTGGGATATCTCCGCGAGGCTTTTCTTGACCTGATTTTCTAGGACTTTAAACGTCTCATTTCTTTCCCGTTCCGCCAATGTTTCCCCCACGCAGACGATAGGAATAAGGCCATGCTTTAAAATAGCTTTTAATTTCTTATTCACTGTTTCATTGGTCTCGGAAAAAAACTGCCTTCTTTCTGAATGCCCAATAATCACGTATGTACAGCCTGCGTCTTTCAACATCGGGCAAGAAACCTCTCCCGTAAAAGCGCCTTCATCTTCCCAATACACATCCTGCGCCCCAAGTTTTATTTCGGTGCCGGACAATACTTCCGACACTTCGCTTAACGCAGTATACGGAGGGCATAAGACCACATCCACGGCAGCGTAATCAAGACTGGACAATTCCCGCTTTAAACCGTTGGCGAGCTCAATGGCTTCGCTTATCGTTTTATACATCTTCCAGTTTCCCGCGATAATAATTTTGCGCATAGTTTTTTTCCTTTTATAGATCGCTCAAGGCGGCAATACCGGGAAGGACTTTTCCCTCCAGGAATTCAAGACTCGCCCCGCCGCCGGTAGAAATATGAGTCATTTTATTTTGAAGGTTAAATTTGACGACAGCGGCTGCGGTATCCCCTCCGCCGATGATCGTTGTGGCTTTTGTTCCCGCCAGTACAAGAGCGATTTCTTTAGTACCGGCGCTGAACGGATCCATCTCAAAAACACCAAGCGGGCTGTTCCATACAACCGTCTTGGCGCATTTCAAAACATCCCCGAAAAGTTTGATTGTTTTCGGCCCGATATCCACGGCGATTTTTCCCGCGGGAATTTCATCTACCGTCTGACCGGGAGAAGAAGGGTCGACCTTATCGACCACAACGTGGTCCACCGGCAAAAGAATTTGCTTTTTCAACGCAGACGCCTTTTCCAAAATTTTCTTGGCTATATCTATTTTCTCTTTTTCAAGCTTGGAATTTCCGATTTCTTTACCCTGAGCTTTTAAAAATGTGTACGCCATGCCTCCGCCGATAATAACGGTATCGCATTTAGGCAAAAGATTATCGATCACGGCGATTTTATCCGAAACCTTCGCCCCGCCGAGTATCACCACAAAAGGACGATCGGGTTTTTCTAAAGCTGAACCCAGGTATTTAATCTCCTTTTCGAGCAAAAAACCGGCGGCTGATTTTAAGAAATTATCCACGCCGGCGGTTGAAGCATGCGCCCGGTGAGCGGTGCCAAACGCGTCGTTCACAAAAACATCACCCAATCCTGCGAGTTCTTTAGCAAAACCCTGGTCATTGCTTTCTTCTTCGGCGTGATACCTGAGATTTTCAAGAAGAACAATCCGTTCTTTGCAAGTTTGAACCTGTTTCTTGATATCAGGCCCCACACAGTCATTCAGAAAATTAACCGGCTCGCTTAAAATGTTCTCCAGGCGGGCGGCAACGGGTTTCAAACTGTATTTCTCAACCCTTTTACCGTCAGGCCTTCCGAGATGACTCATCAATACCAGTTTTTTCGCGCCGTTATCAAGAATATATTTAATTGTGGGGATGGTTTCTCTGATGCGAGTATCGTCCGTTATTGCTAAAGCGGCATCTAAAGGGACATTAAAATCTGCCCGCATTAATACCGTTTTACCTTTAAAATCAAGCTCTTTAACCGTTAATTTCGCCATGTAAAACCTCCCTGCATAATACTTTTAAAATTTATTTTTGAATTAAGTCATTAATTTTAACGTAAAATATACTGTTTGTCAAATAATTTCAGAAAAATGACTTTAGCGTAAAAAAATCTATTTTCATAAATACTCCGGTCTCATTCCGTTACAATACATATTCTTGCTTTAGGTATGATGTTCCACGTGTTCATGCGGATGGATATGCAGGTCCCCTT
>JAQUMS010000116.1 GCA_028717985.1 Candidatus Omnitrophota bacterium | reverse complement strand
CCTATGCGCGCCGCGACATCGGTGATTGTCATCCTGTCGTTCCTCAATTTATTGCCTCCTTGATGTATTTACCATTCTTAACAGCTAACCGGATAACCTTTTCCACTCCGGGAGTGGGACAAGTAAAAATGTCCCACTCCCGGAGTGGAAAAGGTATAAAGCTAAAACCGTGATGTCTATATATGTCCAGGTATTACCAGGACTGTCTTAATTAGTATAACCAAGTAACGATACATACTAATAGAGCATTTTCCATGCCAACTTGTCAATTTATCGCATGATATAAATTGACCTTATCTTTTGGGAATAAAGCGGTTACGTTAAAATGGATAAAATTTTTAAAGCGGCTGATGTTTACTCACGGAGGGAATGTTACTAAAAAACAACACTTTTGAAAGCGCTTTCTTTCTACCCACTACTCAAATACCCTTAACTGATTGATGTTTATAGGGTTAATTCGTAATGTTGACAAATAACAACAGAACTGCATACGGGAAACATTTTGCTTACCTTGTCCCACTCCCGGAGTGGTACAGGTTTTAGCTTTGTACCACTCCGGGAGTGGGACAAGGTGGGGCGGTATTATATTCCTATATCTTCCTTAATAATACTGGCAAGGTCGCCGGCAATGGATTCCACGAGGTCTTTTTGCTTGCCTTCCACCATTACGCGGGCAAGGGTTTCAGTCCCGGAATACCTGAGCAGAATCCTGCCTTCATCTTTCAGGCGGGAATTACATTCACGGACTTTGGCGCTTAAGGAAGGAATTTCATCGAAAGGCTTCTTTTCTTTTACCTTAATATTAATAAGTGT
The DNA here is from genome assembly GCA_028717985.1 of Candidatus Omnitrophota bacterium. Taxonomy (GTDB): domain Bacteria; phylum Omnitrophota; class Gorgyraeia; order Gygaellales; family Profunditerraquicolaceae; genus STD1-16. The sequence continues at coordinate 4,465 of JAQUMS010000116.1, read as the reverse complement.
CTGGGGATACCTGGAGAATGTCTTTGCCAGATCACTCAGAGGGAGTCCTGTTTCTTTCATTATCTTTATGATCTGCAAGGCAGTAAGCAAACCATCAGGCGCGGGAAGGTGTTCCATAAAAATTATATGCCCGGACTGTTCCCCGCCCAAAACCAGACGGTGTTTTATTAAGGCTTCAATAACGTGCTTGTCCCCGACACTCGTGCAAATCAGTTTACAACCGTGTCGTTCCAGGGCAACCTTAAGCCCATAATTGCTCATTACCGTGCCTACAACCGCCTTCTGAGGCAGCTTATCCTTCTCCAGCCAATGGTTAGCTATAATCGCTATAATACAGTCGCCGTCAAGGATATGACCGGTTTCATCAACAACAATCCCTCTATCGCCATCACCATCCACAGCAACGCCTATATCCGATTTGGACGTAAGAACTAATTCTCGCAATAATGCCGGATGAACAGCTCCCCCTTCATTTATATTTTCTCCCGAAGGAGTATCGTGGATCGAATCTACTTTGGCCCCTAATTTGCGGAAAAGTTTTCTCGCAAATGGAGACGCCGCTCCCCAGGCGCAATCTAACGCGACTTTTACTCCTTTTAAATCTGTTCCATGGAGTGTTGCCGAGAGAAACTGAATATATTTTTCGCAGGTGTTTTTAACTTTTTTGATATCCCCTTTTGACCTCGACTGTATAAAAACAGTAGCGCAGTGCGACGGGCCGAGATTGCAGAAAATATCGTCTTCTATACACTCTTCTTCTTTAGGAGAAAGTTTAAGACCATCGGAATTAAAAAGTTTGATGCCGTTGTCGGCGGCTTTGTTGTGCGACGCGGAAATCATGATCCCCATGTCACACGAGAGGGTCTTTACCATAAAGGAAAGACCAGGAGTGGTGATTGTCCCGGCAAGATAAACATCCACGCCCGAAACGCTGATTGTGTGGGCAAGAATATTTTCTATTTGGTCCCCGCTGGTACGGGTGTCTTTACCGATAACAATTTTTGTTTTGCCGGTTTTTTTACTTGAGACCACGAAATCAGCTATTGCCCGGGCGATCTTTACGATCATACCTTCGGTCAATGGATAGACGCCGGGCGTCCCCCTAATTCCGTCAGTCCCGAATAATTTTTCTTTCGCTGGAAGCATTTTCTTCTTGGATGTCTTTTTTTTCACAATCTATAAATTTCGTCTTTTTCTCTGACTCGCGATTCAACCAGAAGGCCGATTTCGTCTCCCTTTTTCGCCAGCGTGATGGAAGAGCAATCGATCTGCAGAGAAGAAACGGACTGAGTAAAATCTGTGTGTTTGCCTTTAATTTTAATTGTATCACCAACAGAAAGTGGGGCTTTAACTTTAACTACTGCTGCCCTTACTTTCGGGAAATAATGGGTAATATCGCCTATTAATACCCCCTCTTCGCGCCTTGGGGCCTTTACGGCCTTTTTAACGGGCTTTTTTGAAGCCCGGATAGGGAGTTTTTTCTTGAGAACAGGCTTCTTTTTCGCCGCCGGCTTTACTGCTTTAGCAGGTTTCTTCTTTATAACCTTTTTAACCGTGCTCTTTTTTTTTGCCAAAGCCTTTTTTTTCATAGCGGCACCCTCTTACTTCATCCTTCGACCTACCCATTAATTTCCACTAATGAATCTTCCTGCCCAAATGGATTCATAGCTTTTTTTGGATTCACGGGATCTTCTGTCCAGTTACCATCTAACACAAAACGATACCGGTACGCGCCGGGTTTCAAGGTGACCTTTTTTACCCATGCGTCATTCTGGCGAACCATCCGGCTGTTATCATCTAACTGCCAGTTATTGAATTCTCCCGCGACATAAACTTCTTTTGCCTCAGGCGCGGCGACCTTAAAAACGACTTCCGGCATTTTCGGCATATGTTCTTTTATCATTTCCTGCATTTTCGCGTTTAAATCAGGCATCGCTGTCTCTTTTTCAACTTTTTTCGTCATCACCGGTGCGGTATGCGTTGGAGCGGCAGGAGCGGACGGTGCCTGCGCGTGAACCGGAGTTTGGGAATGGGAAACAGTCGCGTGAAGGACAGCCGCGGGTTTCGCGATCTTTTCGTCAACAGTAATAATCTCACGGGAAAGGCTGTAATAATCCTTGGCGCCGCGGCAATACTTGTCGTAACTAAAAATATGCGTACCCTGATTCTGCGCTTCTTTTAGCCGGACATTGACGTGAATGATGGTATCGAAAATTTTGTCCTTGAACGTCTCTTTGATTTTATCAAGCATGGTAAAAGAATGTCGAAGCCGGGAATCGAAATTAACCACAAGCACCTTAAAATCAACGACATGGTCCAGACGGTCCCTGACCAGTTTGACGATTTCTTTTAACTGGTTTAACCCTTCGAGGGAAAATCTGCTTGCCTCGACGGGAATTATGACCGACTGCGACGCACGGATAGCATTGATCGTCAAAATACCAAGGTTCGGCGGACAATCAATAAGGATATAATCATACACGTTTTTAAATTCGCTTAACGTATCCCAAACGCGGGATTCTCTGCCGATCTCACCTGCCAATTCCTGCTCGAGGGTGCTTAAAATAATACTTGAAGGGGCGATATCGAAATTCACGTCCACATTCTTAATGATATTCTGAAGTTTTGTTTTACGGTGAGTCAATTTTGATAAAACGTCGTAAATACTGAAGTCGGCTTTAATATTCAAACCTAATGTGGCGTGGGCCTGGGGATCAAGATCAATTACGAGAACTTTTTTATTATTTTGCGCGAGGCTCGCTGCAAGATTAACAGCTGTTGTTGTTTTACCGCAACCGCCCTTTTGGTTGGTTATTGAGATAATTCGCATTCGTTCTCCTCCGTTTACGATCAGCGTACCGTTTTAGATTTAAGTGCCTCGTCACCCAGGAAAAACAGTTACATCGAAAGAGTGATATTGTCGATAAAAATAGAACCGGAATTCTCTCGGGTATTCCACTCTTCTACAATAAATGACAGCGATTCCATCTGAGCCCAATCGCTGATTTTATTAAAATCGGAAAGCTTTATTTTATAATCTTTCCAGCTGGAAGGGATATTGGTAATATAAACTTCCGACTTCTCTTTGAAAGCATTAGCCATTTCTACTTTGATGGAAACAGTATCTTTTGAATTTTGCTTACGGAGGGAAAAGGAAAGGTTTTTGAATTTCGCCACATCAAGATTGTTGAGATTAATGATAAAACTTTGTGTTTTCGCGGAATCAAGATTAAAGTCGATTTTCGATATTCCCGACGAGAAACCCAGAGTTGTCTGCGTCGTGGCGATCCTGTGACTATGGAGCGCGTAGAACAAAACCAAAGATAATATTACGATACCGGCAAGGCTGATAAAAAAAAGCCGTTTAAAAATATTGGTATATATCCTCGGCATAGGCCGTTTTCTTTTTAAAGGTGTATCAAGATAAATTTGAGCTAAATGGTCGTATATTTCATTTTTTTCCATGTTCAATTTTTAACACAAAAAGCCTTCTCTGTCAAGAAGATATATAAGTAAATTAGCTCGCAGTTCACCGTGTTTCCACTCCGGGAGTGGGACAGGTTTTGTTTGTCCCACTCCCGGAGTGGAAACACGGTGATATTACGGATTTAAGGGGTATTTCAAATATTCCGGGATCGGCTTTTGCATTAATGTATAAAGATTTGACAGATGCATGCGAAAAAGACGGTCAAAGTCAGCCTGGTTATCGCCATACCACCAAAACCAATCGCTCCCTTCAGCGATATACATCTGTTTAAACGCGAGCTCCGGATTGGGGATCGTGTGTTTACATGACTCCAATACCCGGCGGGCCTCCGCCAGGTATTCCCACGCTTTATTTTTATATGGGTTGCCTATCCATTTCGCGAATTCCGCGTAAATCCAGGAACCGGCGGCAAGCCTTTTGATAGTATGTTTGGGATGATGCGTTTCCAGATATTCTTTAACCGTAACTGTTTTTACAAATGTTGATTCTGATAAACGCCTGTATAACAGATCCAGAAAATCATGCCCGTCGTTGGAAAAATATTCCCAGGCGTTTTCCCCGTCCATAGCCACGGTAACAAGGGTATCCTCCCCTTTAAACGCTTTGCTGATATTTTCCAGATGCCCCATAAAATTATTGACCGCGTCTTCCGCCCGCCAGTTAAAATACGAAAAACCTATCAGGTCGGATAAATTCCTGTCGCGGAATACGATCGCCACTTCCCCGTCTTTTCTTTTCAAAAGATGCGGCTGGTATAAAATTTTTGTGTCGCGTTTTTTAGATTTCAGCGATTTAAATAAAATAGCCTCGTCGGCAACAATCCACTTAATGCCGGCCTGGATGAATAGTGGAACCACATGTTCGCTTACCGATTCTTCAGACGGCCACATCCCCGCGGGAATTTCCCCGAAAATTGATTTATAAAGACGAATACCTTCTTTTATCTGGGCTTTGGCGTCAGCGGGATATGAAAATTCA
>JAQUMS010000115.1 GCA_028717985.1 Candidatus Omnitrophota bacterium | reverse complement strand
CCCGTATCGTGTTGTCGCGGACTTAGAAAGCTGATCTAAAAAATCTTTATTCTCTTTATTGATCTCTATTGCTTTGTACATAAGAACAAGCTCTGAGTAGCCGCTCTTCAACCGAGAGATAACATCCCGCTCCTTGGCCTTATAATTTTCGTATGCCATTTTCGCAAGCTTTGACGCAATCTTCGCGCGTAAATATACCTTAGTGGGAAACGGGATATCCTGGGAAACAGAAAATGTTTTCATAGGAGCCCCCGACAACATACGGTCAGCGGTTATACGGTCATATTCAAATTCTATCATGGGATCGTTTAAGCTTGCGGCCTGCGGAATCCGCGCGGAAGCAGATTCAAACGCATTTTTAGTAGAGAGAATTTCGGGGTTTGAGGCAAGGGCTTCTTTTATCAGAGAATCGAGGGTATAAGGCTTGCTAATTTCGGCTGAAACATCGGTAAAAATTAAAAATGAGAATAGGAACAACACCATAAATCTCAAGTTCACTATTCTTTTTACCATATCTATTCTTCCCAACGTTTTTAATGTAATTATTTTCTAATTTCGGCCGCCTTTTTTAAAAACTTTTCTACATGATATTGCTGAATTTTATTCGACTTAATATATTTTTTATTATACTGCACAAGAGAGAACCGGACAAGAATCATTTAGGCCTATGTGCCGGCCGTCAGTGAGATTGCATTTCCCATTCAAACACCCGCTAAAAACAAAAACAGGCTGAACAATCAGCCTGTTTTTATGTATTACTATCAAAAATAGCTTTCAATAAATTTTCTGCCGTTAAAATAGAAGCGGTTGAAGAAACAAGCCATAGGCCAGAAGCACGGTCGCGATAGTACCAAAAACAAGACCGACAATCCACATAAATTTCTTTTTAAGCAGGGCACCGACAGAAGAAAGCATGATGGCGATCTGAAAAAAAACAATCGCGGCTGAAAAAAAGTTTCCTTTTTTAGCTAAAAGTTTATTCTTCGCTGAAGTCTCCTCTGCTTCCTGTTTTATCTGATTTTTTTCTGCTTCATAGCGGACAATGTCCTGTTCGGCAATTTGAAGTTTCTCAGCATATACAGCCTTCTGTTTTTCATTTGCCGCGCCGACAATCTCAGCTTCAAAAGCATTCTTTTGCGTCTCAGCCAGGTTCTGCTTAATGCTCTTTGCCTGATAATACGCCCATTTACTTGATTCAATAGCCGTCAAAAGCTGTGTTTTTGAAACACAGGATGTTCCTCGAGAAGCGGCAATAGCGGTCATAACCGCCAGGCACGTTGTCGTAACCGCAACCCCTTTCATCCATTTTTCCGCTAATAAGTCTCCCATAGATTTCCTTTCCGTTGTTTATTTACTTTTTAAACTCCAGGAGTGTTCCCTATTTTTTATCTCTAATTGAAAGTAACCGCCTAAATAAGGAAAAAGCGTTGTATCATTTTAAAATTTACTTTAATCCACAACCTTCTTTTTAATATTATACCTCTGATTATATAAATTCTACATTAATTTAATACCATAGTTGTTTATGTGCAATCTCATAATTTTTATATTACGGGGAAATATCTTTTTTTAAAATAAAGCGCTACATTAACCAGGCCTATTAATGCAGGAACCTCAACCAGAGGCCCGATTACCGCCGCAAACGCCGCCCCGGAATTGATGCCGAACACCGCCACGGCCACGGCAATAGCCAACTCAAAATTATTGCTTGCCGCCGTGAACGAAAGCGTCGCGGTTTTTGCATATCCGGCATTGAATTTTTTCCCCATATAAAATGATATCAAAAACATCACTACAAAGTAAATTAACAACGGTACCGCTATCCTCACCACATCAAGCGGAATCCTTACAATGTACTCGCCTTTTAAAGAAAACATAACGACAATCGTAAATAGCAGCGCGATAAGAGTAATCGGGCTGATCTTCGGAATAAACTTCTTCTCATACCATTCTTTCCCTTTAAATTGAATCAAGCTAAAGCGAGTAATAATCCCGGCAAGAAACGGAATCCCCAAATATATAAAGACGCTTTGCGCTATCTGAGAAATAGTGACATTAACCGCTGCGCCCCGAAGCCCAAACCACGTCGGGACAATTGTAATAAAAACCCACGCGTAGACGGAATAAAATAAAACCTGAAATATCGAATTAAACGCCACCAACCCGGCGCAATATTCGGTATCCCCCTTTGCCAACTCATTCCACACTATAACCATGGCTATACACCTGGCAATGCCTATCATGATTAAACCGACCATATACTCCGGATACCCTCTCAAAAATATAATTGCTAAAAGGAACATCAGAATAGGCCCGACAATCCAGTTTTGAACCAGTGAGAGTCCGAGGATCTTGTAATCACGAAAAACATCCCCCAATTCCTCGTATTTAACCTTAGCTAACGGCGGATACATCATAAGGATAAGGCCGATGGCAATGGGAATATTAGTTGTCCCGACCTGAAAGCTATTCCAAAAATTTACGATTGACGGATAAAAATACCCCGATAAAACCCCAATCGCCATAGCAAGAAAAATCCATAACGTTAAAAATCTGTCTAAAAATGAAAGCCGCTTAACAATAGTATCCCGCATTTCCCCTCCTAAAATATCCGTAGAATATAAATCCCTGTGTAATACAGCCCAACCAGAATAAAAATAACTCCGGTTATTCTGCGGGTATAATACTCAAATTTTGTAATTCGATTAAACCAATGACTCAAAGAAGTAACCCCAAGCGCAATCGCTACCGCAAAGATAAATACCGGAAGTCCTGTCCCTACCCCATACATAAACGTCAACAAGGTACCAAACTTACTATTGAGCGCCAAGGGAATAAGACTTCCGAAGAATAACGCCGCCGAAACCGGACAAAAAGCTAACGCAAAAAGCAATCCCAGCAAAAAAGCTCCCGGCGCGCCGGATTCAACAAGTTTATTATGCTGCTTTTGTGACAACGCTACACCGGGAAATCTCAGAGTAATTATTTCCATTAAAAGAAACCCTGTAATTATCAAAAGAGGCGCCAAAACTTTCCCCATGTATTTCTGTAAGAATTGAGCGGCCTGCGGAACGCTCAGAAGAGAACTAATGATAATCCAGCCTATCACTGCATACGAAACCATCCTCCCAAGCGTATAGGCAAGACCGGAAATAAACACCATCGCTGGATGAGCAATCTTCTTTGAAAGAAACGACACCGCAGCAATATTTGCCGCCAATGGACATGGGCTAATGGATGTAAGAATCCCCAGCCACAACGCCGATGCAATGCCTAAAAATATCTCTGTCATTCGGCTTCCTTCAGGAAATCGGCTATCCCGCTCTTAACGTAATCAAAAAATTTTTGTTTATTTCCAACGTATTCCCAAATCTTATCAAGATTTTTCCACTTCACTTCTTTGCCGTATTTAATTAATGACACAATAAGCGATTTAGTATAAAGCCGGTAATCGCTTCCATAGTGCTCATTACCTTTATCTTCTATATTGACTACTTTAAACTCAAGTTTTCCAGACGCAAGCGCATCTTTAAAATTAGCTTCTATCGCTTCCTTAGAATACTGCTCAAGCTTATGGCAGGTAAGGCACCGAAATGTGCCGTGAAAATAATAAACAATAACATATGCATCTTTTGAGCCCTCGTCTGCTTGTGCTAATGGCAAAACAATTATAGTGCTGATACTTAGTGCGGCAGTTATCAGAAACACAGTGATTAATTTCTTCAATTTTTCCTCCGGTTATTTCGCAAGAACTCTTTTTATTTCCTCCTTAGTTAACACCTTACCGGAAGAAACCACCCTTCCGTCAATGACCAAAGCGGGTGTCAGCATCACACCGTATTCAGTAATCTTAACGATATCAGTGACTTTGGAAATCTGCGCGTCGAGATCGAGTTCTTTAACTGCGGCTTCCGCATTCACGGTTAATTGTTTGCATTTAGGACACCCAACACCTAAAATTTCTATCTTCATAGTTTGCCTCCCTTTGAATTCAAAGGTTTCATCGCACGCACTTTAATGCTCGCTACCGCATTTTCCACATCTTGCAAATCTTTTCTTCCCACTCTGGAATTATTTTCAACAGCCTGCGCGGTAACATCATTACTCATAGCCTCTAGAGGATAATTGGATTGGCTCATGACTTCAATATCCTGAAATCCCGATTTATTAATCAAATCCAAATATTCGTTCTTCATGATTGCGCCGGCAAGACATCCGACATAGGCCTCAACTGATTCTTTGATAATTTTGGGCAATGTATTAACCAAAACCAGGTCCGATACCATGAGCCGGCCGCCGGGTTTAAGAACACGGAAAGATTCTTTAAAAACGGATTCTTTATCAGGCGAAAGATTGATTACACAATTGGAAATAATCACATCTATCGTTTTATCATCAACCGGGAGCTTCTCTATCTCTCCAAGACGAAACTCCACGTTATCATAACCGCCCTTTTTAGCATTTGCCTTTGCCCTATCCAGCATCTCCGGCGTCATATCCACGCCGATAACGCGGCCGGTTTGCCCGACTTTTTTCGCCGCAAGAAACGCGTCAAACCCCGCCCCGCTTCCTAAATCGAGAACAACATCGCCTTCTTTTAATGAAGCTATCGCAACCGGATTGCCGCACCCAAGTCCCAAATTAGATCCATCAGGAACAGTGTTCATTTCATCATCGCTGTAGCCGATAGTCTTGCTGATATCCCGGGCAGTATGTGAAGATGAACAGCATGAACTGGAAGAACAACACGACGTTCCTTGTTTGGCAACTTTAGCATAACCCTCTTTAACTATCCGCTTAATATCTTTTTGTTTTCGCATCATGCCGCTCCTTAAATATTTTCCCGCTTCATCTTAGAAACATTTTCTCTATCCATAGACTTCTTAATCACGTCTCTGACAAAAAGAAACGCATCGTCCTTATCATGATCAAGAACAATCTGCTCGACCCTTAAAAAATCGCTTTCGCTAAGAAAAACGGCTTTTTTGTCACCCATGTTTATTTAACAATTAAACCAAAAATCATACCGCTTATAGTTGCCATAACCACAACCAAAGCAACATATACAACGGTCTTTTTAGTTCCCATAATACTACGTAACACAAGCATGCTGGGCAGGCTTAACGCAGGCCCAGCCAAAAGAAGTGCCAAAGCAGGCCCCTTGCCCATGCCTGAGTTCATCAATCCCTGTAATATAGGCACTTCCGTGAGCGTGGCGAAATACATAAATGCCGCCACAATAGACGAGAAAAAATTCGCCCATAACGAATTACCACCAACAAGCATGGTCA
>JAQUMS010000114.1 GCA_028717985.1 Candidatus Omnitrophota bacterium | reverse complement strand
TACCAATACATGGTTAAGTTTCGCCTTAATTCCCTTGTCAATAAAAACCGGCTCTGCTATAATGGGCTACAATTGTCTTGATATTCAGGTCAAATGGCAGACATTTCTTAACACTTTCTCCTGGAAGAGTTTACCGCGGATTACCGCCCTGGAATTTTTATTACCGATAACCATCGGCATGGCGCTCATCGCGTTTTTATGCGGACTGGTAAGCTTTAGCGTTGTTTTATTCATCCTTTCACTCAAAAAAAAGAATACACAGTAAGTCATAACTGCATCCAACTTAATCTATGAATTTTCGAGGATCAATTTACTCAATCAGTCTGATCATAGTATTACTTCTTGTTCTGATATTATACGGAAGAGTAAAATTAGGCGTGATTATTCTTAATAAAGGCGTTGTCTCGCTTGAACAAGGCAACTATGATGAGGCAATCCGTTCCTTTAAAACTTCACTAAAAATCAACCCGAATTCTTTCGAAACCCATTACGCTTTGGGAACCGTTTACGCCGAAAAAAAACAAACCGCCCAGGCAATAGACGAGTTTAAAAAAACCATAAAAATAAACCCCGGATTCGTCAAAGCTTACCGCGGGCTTGCATCGCTTTATTATAATTCGCAGGACTATGAAACCGCGCTTAGTTTTCTGGCGTCCGCCAGAAAGATAGCCCCGAATGACAAAGAAACACAATCTCTTGCCGATTCTATTTCTTACGAATACCTGACTGACGCCCTCAATAAAAGTGTTGACGCATTTATGGCGGGTGACAAACGCAGGGCATTTAAGCTTGTTGAAACAGCTTTGGCGTTTAATCCCCGATTGGCATTCGCTCATTACACCCTGGCTTATTTTTATTACGCGGATAATCAAATGACTGAAGCCGAACAAAAATTACTTGAAACGGTCGGCATCGATCCCGCGTTCACTCCTGCCTATAAACTGTTGGGCGATATGTATTTTAAAAACGGCGAATACGAAAAAGCAGTTTCCACGTATAAAGAAGCGTTACGATCTGACACTGGGAACGCATATATATATAATGATATAGGGATTGTTTTAATGCAGATGGAACGATACGATGAATCTATCGACTATTTCCGTAAAGGGCTTGCTATCGCGCCTTCTAATCCCCAGATCCAATATAGCCTTGCCAGCGTTTACCGTGACAGCGGAAAGAGAGACGACGCGCTCAGGGAATACTCGGAGATAGTTTCCAGGTATCCTGATTTCCCGAATATCCATAACGATATGGCGGAAATTTACGGCCAAAAAGGGGAGATGGAGGCGGCGAACGAGGAATATAAAAAAGAGATTTTGCACGCTCAGAACCGGCTCCTGAATAACCCCGGCGACGTAATTGCCTTAAACAATCTCGCTTTCGCGTATTCAGGGCTTGGTGAATATTCGAAGGCACAGGAAATTATTGAGAAAGTTATACAATCCGCTCCCAATTACCGTAAAGCGCATTTAACATTTTCCAGGATTTTTGAAAAACAGGGAATGCATCAGCAGGCAATGGATGAATTGAATACTGCGAAACATTTATCCGTTGAAACAAATTTTATCGACCGGGATATTTCACGGATCAAAAATCTGCAGAAAAAAAGTCTCCTGGAATCGGGAAATCCACCTGATGAACCGTTTGACCTGGTATGGCTTAAAAACGGCCGGCAGATTGAAGGCCGTGTAATTTCCGAGACCGAAGACGCTGTAATTCTTCAGGTAAGTATAGGCAACCCCGCAGGACAAATTACCTTGTATAAAGGCACCATTCAGCGTATAATTAAGGGTCGAGATAGAAATAATAACTAACTTTACCTGCCTGTTGGCAGAGCTCATAGTTCTTAGGTCTTAGCTCTTTGCTCTTAGGGAAAGGCATAAACCTTAGAGCTAACAGCTAAGAGCAAAGAACTAACAGCTAAAAGAAGAGAGTAAAAAATCATGCGATTATACGGGAAAAGGTCGATAACCGAACGCCTCAAATCAAATCCGAGAAGCATAAAAAAGGTTTACATACAAGAACACCTTTCGCGTCCGGACATAGCTCAGCTTGCACGTCAGCATCATGTGCCTGTTGAGAACCTAAGCGAAAAGCGTTTTCATCAGCTTGCGCAAAGCACGCATCACCAGGGAGTAATGGCGGAAACCGATAAGTTTCCTTACGCGGATTTAGATGAAATAATTTCAAGCGAAAATAAACCTGTATTGCTTTTTTTGGACAGGATAAATGACCCTCAAAATTTGGGTTCTATTATCAGGACCAGCGCGTGCTTCGGAGGTTTCTGCGTGGTTATCCCGGTCCGGGAATCAGTGGAGGTAACCGAAGCTGTTTTAAAAGTCGCCTGCGGAGGAGAGAATTTTACCCCTATCTGCCAGGTTACTAATCTGGCGGTAGCAGTTCAAAAAGCAAAAGAAGCCGGATATTGGATAGGGGCCACTGTCGTGGAAGAAGGGGAGTCGCCCCGTGATCTAAGCCTTAATTTTCCTCTTGGCCTTATTTTTGGCTCGGAAGGAGGGGGGATCCGCCCCGGATTAATCAAACATATCGACTACAAACTTACCTTACCTATGACCGCGAATTTGTCCTTTAACGTGGCGATGGCGGTAAGCGTTTTTTGTTACGAAGCCGTATGCCAAAGAAAAAATTCCCTTGTCAAAAAATCATCGGTTACAGATTAAAACAAATACATGGATAAAATTCTGAACTTTTTAGCTGAAGCCGGCCAATTAAAACGTGTCAAAAGAAGCGGCTGGTGGGTTGTGGGAATTAAAGACCCCGAAAGCGTTGCCGAACATTGTTTTCGCTGCGCGGTCATAGGCTATATCCTGGCTAAAATGGAAAAAGCCGATCCCTATAAAGTATTACTGATGACACTATTTAACGATATACACGAGTCGCGAATAAACGACCTACACAAAATGGGACACCGGTATATTGATTTTAAAATCGCGGAAAGTAAGGTTTTCAAGGAACAGATTGGTCTGCTTCCTTTGATTATGCGTTCCGAATTCGAAGGGATGCGTAAAGAATATGAACTGCAAAAAACCAAGGAATCCCTGGTAGCGCGTGACGCGGATATCCTGGAGTGCGTATTACAGGCAAAAGAATACCTTGAATTCGGCTATACGCAAACCAAAAGCTTTATGGATGTCGGAGGAAAATATCTCGTGACTAAAAGCGGCAAGGCACTTTTAAAAAAGATCAAAACCTGGAATTCAAAAAAATGGTGGTTTCATTTAAAGAAATTTGAACGGTAACGTAGCTCTTGGCTCTTAATCTTAGGTCTTGGATTTAGTCTTAAGTTTTTACTAAGAGCAACAAACAAAGACCTAAGAACATAACAGTAGTTATTTATAATAGGAGAGAACACAATGTACAAAATAGTCTTACTTCGTCATGGAGAGAGTGTCTGGAATAAAGAAAACAGGTTTACCGGTTGGACAGATGTGGATTTATCAGAAAAAGGAATGGAAGAAGCGAAAAAAGCCGGCCAGCTGTTGAAAACCGAAGGATTTACGTTCGATATCGCGTTTACTTCTGTTTTAAAAAGAGCGATCAGGACTCTGTGGATAACGCTTGATCAGATGGACTTAATGTGGATCCCTGTTAATCATTCCTGGAGATTAAACGAAAGGCATTATGGGGCGTTACAGGGATTAAATAAAGCTGAAACTGCGGGAAAATACGGGGATGATCAGGTTTTGATCTGGAGAAGAAGTTATGATATTCAGCCGCCCGCATTGACTATTGATGATTCCCGGTATCCTGGAACAGACCCCAGATACAGAGACATGGACAAAAAGGACATTCCTTTAACTGAATGTCTGGAGGACACTGTCGCTCGTTTTATGCCGTACTGGCATGAAAATATCGCCCCAACAGTTAAAACAGGGAAAAAAGTTATTATTGCCGCTCATGGCAACAGTTTGCGCGCACTGGTTAAATATCTTGACGGTATTTCCAAAGAAGAAATCGTCAGCCTTAATATTCCCACGGGAATTCCGCTGGTTTATGAATTAGACTCTACTTTGCGCCCGGTAAAACATTACTATCTGGGAAATCAGGCGGAAATAGAAAAAGCGATATCATCGGTAGCAAATCAGGGTAAAGCAAAAAAGTAAAAACAACTCCTCATGAAAAATAATACTGTCCGGGCAATTTTTTTTATTGTTCTTATAGCATTTGCTCTTGCGGCAATCAAGGTTTTAACCTCTGTTTTCATGATAGTCCAAAAACAGGGGGTGCCGGGGTTTTCTTACGCGTCAAAACCTTCCCTAATAACACAACAAAATCCTGCAGGTCAAAAAACCGTCATTGAGAAGCTTGAAAAAGAAAAAGACTCAGCCAATCCCTATGCCGGCGAACGTATTGCCTATTCAATTTCTATGGGTGGATTAGGCGTTGGTAAAGCATGGTTTTCTCAGATGGAAAATACCGTATTAAACGGCAGGCCGGTGTTTGTAATGAGTATGCAGACAAAATTAAATACCCGGTTTAGAGATACGGAAATAATATTCAGCGACCCTAAAACCCTATTACCTATAAGGGTAGAACGGAATGTTGTTACTATGTTTAAACGGGAAAAAATCGCAGAAGATTATGACCAAAAAAACTTCACTGTAACTATCACAAAACAGGCAGGGAAACACACTGAAAAAATAGTAATTACCAAAGAAAGCGTCATCCATAATGCTATTTTATTGCCTCATGTGGTCCGTAAAATGGATGATTTAAGTACCGGAAAAACTATTATTGCCAATCTCCCGGGACGAACCGTTGAAATTAAACTGGATAGTATCGAAGACGTTGATGTCCCGGCAGGAACCTTTAAATCATATCATTTCATAAGCAACCCCAAACAAATTGAATTCTGGATATCCGCGGACGGTCAAAAAATACCCCTCAAGATCAAAAGCACCGGCGCTTTTGCCTACACGATGAAAATGCAGGAATACACTCCCGCCACAAGCCCAAACGTGTCCAAGAACACCACAAGGGACCACGTTCTCCAGTAACTATAAAACAAAAAGGGCGATTTAATAGAGAAAAGGCTAAAATCTGTAACTCCTTAATACCCAAACCATTAACCCGGGATTCTCGCTATCCTCAAGTTAACATAAGATACATTATAGGAAGTTGACATATGGCGAAACACAAGCATTTTATAGTGTTTTTGTCGTTTTATTTTTGTACTACCGTGTTTTCTTGCGTTCTCTCTTGTGCGGGACTTGCTATTTTGACCTATGGCAGACTCTATCCCCAGAATATCATTTGCCTGTGGTCATGCTTTGTTTGGGGTTTATCTTTTGTTCTTGTGGCTTCTTGGGGGGT
>JAQUMS010000113.1 GCA_028717985.1 Candidatus Omnitrophota bacterium | reverse complement strand
AACAGGGACCTGTTCAGTCTGTATGGTATTGATCTGTTTCATTTCGCTCGTGGCAAAAGCCCGAGGATTCACGCCCAGAAACATACAGCCCATTAATATTAAAAATTTAAGGTTTTTCATGTTCTTATTTTTTCATCATTATGGTACTCAAACGTAAATCGATAATTAATGTTTCGTTCTCGCTTCCTTCCTGGTATTCCGCCGGCGCTTTCATGTTCAAGCTTTCCACCATAAAAATTTCCGGCGCGCTTTCCAGGCGGCTGATAAATCTGCTGATACGATGGTAATTCGCGGATAACGTCAAGTCAAAAGGATATTTCACATAGAGAGGAAAATCTTTTTCAGCCTGGGGCTTAATAGAGATTATTTTCACGTTATTTTCTTTCGCCATAACGACAAGTTTATCTGAAAGCCCCGACACTTCTTTCTTAGCGTTAACAACTTTGGCAATCTGAGCTATAAGCTTTTCCTGAGAACTGATCTGGGTCAAAACACCGTTCTTTTTTGTTTCATTTTCTCTTTTATCGTTAAGGATCGATATAGCCCTTTGCTGTGCCTGGTACAAATTAAAAGCCACGATCAACGCCAGAACGATCACCCCGATATTAAAAACTTTACTTTTATATTTCGAGACAAAATCAGTGCCTTCCATACCCGCCCCTTAGTCTTTGTAATTCTTAAACGCTATAGTGAAATTAGTGACCGTTGTTTTCTTAATCTGCGTATGATCAAGCGATATCTTGGGATTAATAAAAATTTTCCCGAAATTCTGGTTTTCTTTAAGTTTAGTAAAAAAAGAATTCACTAACTGCCATTCCTTCTCACTGTCTCCCAGATACGCATATCCCCGCAGTAACAATTCCGCCTTATCGGATTCTTTCCTGAAAGTCAATGAATCCATCCACACACCTTCAGGTATAACCCGGGGAAGTAAATCAAGGGTATCGGTTATCAAAAATCTTTTCTTCAGCAGCGTATCAAATAAATCAACTTTTTTCTTATAATCAGCACTGATTTTGGTTAACTCTTCAACAGTTAAATCAGAGCTGACCGTGGCAACTTCCGGACGGGCCTTAATAACTTCCTGCAATTGCCGGGCCACGGGAACTTTCTGGTAATATCCCACCCCAAAAGCAGCCACACAAATTATCACCGCCGCAACAAGAGCCTTAGGGGATAATTTTAATTCCGGGAACAAAGCTCCGGCGGGAACGGGAATTACGGATTTAACGGGAATAACGGTTTTTTTGACTTTAGGCGCAAGAAGATCAACACGGATCGCCGTCCTGATGGTTTTAGCTAATGATCCGCCGTACGCCTTGCATAAACTTGACGCATACGGGGTTGTTTTAGGTAAATACCTGCTTATATCAACTATCTGGGACCCTGTTTCACGTTCTTTCGCGAAAAGCTGGAGTTCAGCTTTTAACACATCCGGGCAGAAAAATAAAATTTTATCTATCTTCTTCCCGGGGAATTTACGGCTGTAAAAATCAAGAGAAATACGCAGTTCGTTCTTGAATTTATCGGAGCTGATCCCCGTTTCAATTTTTTCGTCTTTAATTGTTTCAAATGTCGGTTCGCTGGTTAAAGTTAAATCACGGGAAAATAATGGAAAACCGTTCTGCAAAACCATAAAGTTAATTTCATCTTCTTCAACTAAATCCACGTCCACAACGGCAACAACGCCCTTATCGCTGACGCCTGCCAGCCGCAAAAGACGCAAGAGACTGAACCCTGAATAGTCAATAGCATTGACTTTCATGTTCAACTGCTTCATGACAGTCATGTATTTATTGACTGTCTCTTTCTTTATCCCCGCGAATAAAATAAAATTTTTCTTTGAAGTTTTCTCAAACTGGACCTGAAAATCATAAATTAAATCTTCAATCTTAAACGGTATGTATTTACGCACTTCAAAACCAACGGCGTTGTAAAGTTCGTTTTGGGGGATGACGGGCATATCAAAGGTCCGGATAATTAAATCTTTTCCGGAAATAACCAAAGAAGCCTCATGGGCGGACATCTTCGCCCGCTTCATTTCTTCTTTAAATAAAATACCCAGCTTCATTTCTTCGGGAACTTTTTCCTGAAAATCCCCGCCGCTTACAATACGGGCCTGAGGAATCAGAAGGTTAGAAACAATTGATTTACCCTTTGATTCCGCAATCCGCATTACTTTCGGGCCGAAATAAATGCCTACTGAATTCATTGTTTCTCTCCTCTGAGCACCCTTCGTCTGCTTTTTAACCAGGCATCAACATCTTTCCTGTCAAACCGCCAAACACCACCGACTTTTATACCCGCGATTTTACCCTGATTCAACCAATTATATATGGTCTGCTTCTGAAGTCTCAGATAGTCAGCCAGCTCATCAATATTCATAAGTCTACTCATGCAATTTCACCTTTCTTTACTATAATTTTATTGCTTTTTAATTAAATCATAATTGACTTAACTTGTCAAGTGTTTTTTTTTATATTTAGTTCTTTTCTTACCTAAACTTACTCAAACTTACTTTCAAAAAAACAAGACTTGTTTGTGAAATTAAAATCGCAAAACATAATAGACTTACTTTATTTTACTTAAACTTACTTATTATTACTTATATTTACGAAGAGTGCTTGGAAGATTTAAGGGGAACTATATGATTTTCTAAAGGAGAGCTACTATTTAAGGAAAGAGAACCTATGGCGTGAGGGTATAAATAGCCATCACCCTAAGCCTCCGGGTACCAGCCATACCGCTCGATAACGCACCGACTTGAATATCTACCCGTTGAATAGAATTGGGCAATTGAGGATCATTAATATCGCATCCGGACCTGCAAAGCGTTCTGGTAAAAGCAGTTGTACTTGACCACTGAGCGTCATTGCCAAGCCGAAGCTTCTCAAAAGCATAATTCACTCCGGCCATAGACGCATAATATGCTTGTATACGGCTTAATTTATGTTTAGTAAAACGCGCCTGGCTCAAAATAACATTTAATAGTATGTTTGCCAGAATAATTACCACCAGCAAGCTTGATAATACCAGGTACAGCATTATACCTTTATTGTTTACGGCATTACGCATTTTTTCGCAAACTAATCAGGTAATCATTATTGTTTTGAACAACAACCACATGCCCTTCACGCGCCAGCCATCCTAAACTCATTAACACGTTGTCACGAGGCTTATCAATACCTTTAAGCAATACCGACAAAGATACTTCGCCATGGCAATCCAAATAATGCCATATATCTCCTGCTACAATTCCGATTTCCGTAATCATAGACACCCCCTTTGATGTGTAATGCTTCATAGGACCCTGAGTGCACAGGGAAATATCCAAAGCCGAATGCCGCTTTGATATTCTACTTTCTACCTCTATCTTTATTCTAAAATAATACGCAGGGATGTCAACTGTTTTTTGAATTATTAAAAACCAAAAGGGCTGGATACTATTTATCTATATCTAAAATATAACCCGATAGTTAAAAGAAGAGTAAAAAAACTAACAGTATTGGCGAGAATAATAATGGGATCCGCGAGATGAATTCCATACAACAACCATAATAAGACACCTGTGGAGAATTGACACAGAGTCAAAAAACTAACGTCATGGGCGGACTTTGTCCTCCCTATTTTAATTATCTGGGGGACAAAACCAAACATAGTTAAGGTGGCAGCGCCTAAGCCTATCAATTTCCAAATTGTCTCATCCATAACCGGATATCCCCGTTTTAGCGTGCCGTTGTCCCCGGGATTACGCTGAAAGCCGTTGCTTGAAATACGCAATAGTATACTTCAACCCTTCTTCAAGAGAAACCACCGGTTCCCATCCCAGAAGTTTAACAGCTTTTGAAATATCAGGCCTGCGCTGTTTGGGATCATCCTGGGGAAGAGGCATTGATACAAGATGGGATTTTGAATCAGTAAGAGCTATAACTTTCTCAGCCAATTCCCTGATTGTGAACTCAAACGGCGCGCCCAGATTTAACGGCCCGGAGTAATCAACATCCATGTATTTTATAATTCCCCGGACCAGATCATCAACGTAACAAAAAGACCTCGTTTGGGCCCCATCCCCGTAAATAGTAATATCCTGGCCGGTCAAAGCTTGATGGATAAAATTAGAAACAACCCGGCCGTCGTCAAGCCTCATAAACGGACCATAGGTATTAAAAATACGTATAAGACGTGTATTCACATTATGCTGGCGGTTATACGCGAAAGTCAACGCTTCCGCGGCGCGTTTAGCCTCATCATAACAGGAACGCGGCCCGACAGGATTAACATTACCCCAATATTCCTCGGGTTGAGGAGAAACAGACGGATCGCCGTACACTTCGGAAGTAGACGCCATGAAAAATTTCGCTTTTTTCGATTTCGCAATACCCAAACAAATATGCGTGCCCAAAGTCCCCACCTTGAGGGTTTTAATCGGATACTGAAGATAATCCTTGGGTGAGGCAGGCGAAGCAAAATGGAACACCCAGTCCAGGCTTCCGTCAATCTGCAAAGGCTTGGTTATATCATGTTCGATTAAAGTGAAATTCTTATTTTTAGATAACTCCGCGACGTTCCGTTTATCGCCTGTTATAAAGTTATCGACGCAGATAACCGTATGTTTTTCATGCAGTAGTTTTTTGCACAGATGCGACCCTATGAAACCGGCCCCGCCGGAAATAAAAATTCTCATTATGAACCTCTTCCTATACTTTTATACATAAAACCCAATTGTTTCATTTTTGATGGTTTAAATATATTTCTTCCGTCAATAATAACAGGCTGTCGCAGCAGGCGCTTTATTTTCATCAAATCCATTGACCGGAATTCATCCCATTCCGTAACGATCAGAAGGCAGTCACTGTCCTCAGCGGCCTCATACGCGTCGCGGCAGAAGTCAACGCCGTTTAATTTATCCTTTGCTTTGTCAATTGCCTGAGGATCATACGCTTTAATCTTCGCACCGGCGGCCTGAAGCATGGTAATAATTTCAACAGCGACCGAACTGCGGATATCATCTGTATCGGGTTTAAAACTCAAACCAAGTACTCCGATTGTCTTATTTTTAATGATCCATAAAGCGTCTTTTATTTTATTAAACAGAATTGTTTTCTGCCCCTCGTTTATCCTCTTTACCGCCTTCAGCAACTCAAAATCATATCCTTTCTGGGAAGCCAGATACATGAACGCTTCAACATCTTTGGGAAAACATGAGCCGCCGTACCCCGCCCCCGCATTCAGGAACGCCCTGCCGATACGCTTGTCCATACCCATAGCTTCTGCAACCTGGTCGACATTGGCGTTAAGCCGGTCGCATAAATTAGCGATGGCGTTAATAAAGGAA
>JAQUMS010000112.1 GCA_028717985.1 Candidatus Omnitrophota bacterium | reverse complement strand
CACCGGGTCACTATATGCCGCCACAGGGGAGAATCAGAATCGGAATTACAATGGGAGACCCTTCGGGCATCGGACCGGAGGTTGTTCTCAAAGCCCTTTCCACGTGTATAAAACACGGCAGAAAGTCTATGACCGGCTATGTGGTTATAGGTGATTTGCGTGTCATGCGCGCTGCCGCTTTACGCTGTTCCCGGGCATTTGTTCGTCTTCTGGATACTCCGCCGCCCTGTATTTCTTTTATTGATCTACGAACTATTGATTTTTCCAAATTTCGTTTCGGCTTCAGCAGGCCCGAATATGGGCGCGCGTCAATTGAATATCTTGACGCCGCGATGGACATGATTTCCGGCGGCTCTGTTGATTGTCTGGTTACGGGTCCGATTTGCAAAGAGTCCATTAATGCGGCTGGATATACATACGGCGGGCATACCGAATATCTTGCCGATCGTTCCGGTGTCCGGGATGTGGTGATGATGTTGATGAATGAAAACTTAAAGTTTTCTCTTGTTACTCGTCATATCGCGCTTCGTCGGGTCGCAAAAAAATTAAATCCCGGTCTTATTCAAAAGACGGTTGTTGAATCCGCGGACGCCCTTAAAAGATATTTTGCGGTTTCATCTCCCCGTATTGTTGTCTGCGGCTTGAACCCTCACGCGTCGGATAACGGAGTGATCGGTGCGGAAGAGAATGAAGTTATTTCTCCCGCGATTAAAAATATTTCCCTGAAAAAAACGGTTATTGACGGCCCGTTGCCCTCGGATATCGCTGTATGGAAGGCTTCCCAAGGATATTATGATTGTGTTATCGCGATGTTCCATGACCAGGCATTAATTCCTTTGAAATTAACCGGCGCCGACAGCGGAGTAAATATGACTCTTGGCTTGCCTTTTGTCCGCACATCGCCGCTTCACGGGACCGCATTTGATATCGCCGGCCGGGGCAGTGCCGATCCTTCTTCTTTCATAGCTGCGCTTACACTCGCTGAACAATGCATCCGAAACCTAAAAAAAGATTAGGCCAGAATTTCCTGGTTGATGCTCACGCTCAGGAACGTATTGTCCGTGCGTGCGGATTTTCTTCTCACGATGTTGTCCTGGAGATCGGCCCGGGCTGCGGCGTAATGACACGATTGCTTTCCCGTGTCGTCTCGGAAGTTTACGCGGTGGAATTGGACCGTTCATTATGCCTTCTTCTCGACGATAAATTCAGCGGGCACGGGAAGGTAGCCATTTTTCAGGGAGATATCCTGAAATTTGATTTTAATAAATATTTCCCCGATCCGCTCAAAAAAATAAAAGTATTCGGGAATATCCCGTATTATATCAGCAGTCCGATCATTGAATATCTTCTTTCGAATAAATCTAAGATTGAGAAAATACTGTTAACCGTGCAGAAAGAATTCGCCGCGCGGGTTGCCGCTTCCCCGGGGACAAAAGAATATGGTGCTTTTAGTTGTTTTGTTCAGTATCACGCCCAGCCGCGGATACTTGCTACCATCAAAAGGAATTCTTTTAAACCTGTTCCCCGGGTTGATTCCTGCCTTCTGGAATTATCTATCCGTACTCATCCGGAACCTACGGTGCGCGACGAGAAGTTGCTTTTTTCTCTTATCCGTACCGCGTTCAATCAGAGAAGAAAAACACTCGCAAACAGCCTAAAGGGAAAAGTTCCCGCCGCCGTGCTTAAAGAATTTTTCTTGGTGAACAGCGTTGATTCGCGGGTCCGTCCTGAACAGTTAAGCCTCGCGGCTTTCGCCCGTCTTTCAGATTTAATAAAGAAATAAACGCCGGGAACGCTTAAATATAGCTTGATAGTAGTATGCGCGATGTTATAATTTTAAAATCACGGCATTACAATTAAATCCGGGAAATAGTCCGTAAACCAGGGGGGGGATTGATGACGGGAAAAGGTCTGTTTTTATCTTTTATATGTGTTTTTCTGTGCGTTCACCCGTGTTTTTCTCAAGGGCAAGTCACGCAATCAGAGGAATGGAATCCAGTGTCAGCCGGTCCGTTAACCACGTGGACAGCCCCGGTTTGCGAAAAAGGGCAGCTTATTGTACAGCCGTTTTTCTTTTATAATCATACCCGCGGGACATTTAATGATGAAGGGGATTATAGTTCTCTTCCTGAAGGCGATAAAAAAAGTTCTTTTGCCGAACAGTTCTTTTTTCAGTATGGGCTTACGAATAAATTAGAATTTGCCGGACAAACAATCTATCAGCAGAACTATATTGAACAGTCGGGAGAAAAAGCTCGTGCCCGGGGAATGGGGGATAGCTATCTGTACCTCCGGTATTGCCTTTTGTCAGAACAGAAAATCCTTCCGTTGATTACGGGGGTTTTTCAGGTTAAGGCCCCTTCCGGTAAATACCAGCACGCCGCTGATGATAAGCTTGGAACGGATATAATGGGAAGCGGAGCATGGGAACATGGGTATGGCGTGATTGTTACTAAAAAAATCAAACCGTTTGTTCTCCATGCCGACGCGCTGTATTCTTTTCCTGTGTCAGTCACGATCGACACCGTTAAAACTCTGTACGCGAACAATTTTACGTATGATTTTGGTGTGGAATATTTTCTTCCCCGTGGTTTTAACCTGTTGTGCGAAATAAATGGTTTTATGCAGGGAGATAGAAAGGACGCAGGAGACAGGGTTCCCGCGACTGATACCGGATACGTTATGGTTGCGCCGGGTATCGGATGGTCCAATGATAAGATTCAGACCCTGCTTTGCTATCAGCGAGTTTTAGCCGGGACTAATTGCGATGCCAATGATTCGGTCGCGGTGACGTTCGTATACACTTTTTAAAAACTGGAGGCAGGTGGTGCATATTCCTGATGGATATTTAGGCCCGGCGACGTGCGGCGTTTTATACGCCGTAATGATTCCGGTATGGGGTATCGCTTCGAAAATAGTTAAGAAGAATTTAAAAGCCAAGCATGTGCCTCTTGTGGCTATTGGAGCGGCATTTAGTTTCGTGATCATGATGTTTAACGTGCCTATCCCCGGAGGTACGAGCGGGCATGCTGTCGGAGGCGTTTTGGTCGCGATTCTTCTGGGGCCATGGGCGGCGTGTATAGCGGTTACCGTCGCTTTGGTTGTTCAGGCGCTGTTGTTTGGCGACGGAGGGATTACGGCGATAGGAGCGAATTGTTTTAATATGGCGTTTGTGCTGGTCTTTACCGGATATTATCTGTATAAAGCTATCAGTTTTAATTCACCGGTAACATCGAAGCGAAGAGTTTTTGCGGCCGGAGCCGCAGCGTATGTGGCTTTGAACGCGGCGGCGTTTTGTACCGCGGTGGAATTCGGGTTGCAGCCTGTTCTTCATCATACCGCTCAGGGGCAGGCATTGTATTCTCCTTATGGGATTACCGTCGCCTTAACTGCGATGATGTCCGAGCATCTGCTGGTTTTCGGGTGGGTTGAGGCGGTTATAACGGCTCTTGTGGTGAAGTATTTGCAAAAACAGGATAGTTCATTTTTTCAGGAATAATAAGGGGTGGCATATGAAGACAGTTTCTAAATTGTGGGTCGGAATTGTGTTTCTTATTTTGCTGTGTCCTCTTGGTTTGCTTGTTCCTGAAAAATTCAGGTCGGGGGCGGCATGGGGAGAATGGGGAATGGAAGAAATAAAAGAGATGGTTGGGTATATCCCTTCCGGGCTTAACGCGTTATCAGGAGTGTGGAAAGCTCCTTTCCCGGATTACACTTTCAGGGGCTGGGAAGATAAGGGGTGGGGCCATTCGTGTTTTTCATATGTAATTTCAGCGGTTGTGGGAATAGCGGTTATTGTGGTCTTTGTTTTTATTTTTGGAAAGTTTCTTGGCAAGAAAAATAAATAATATGCCGAAAACACACACGTTGTTCATTGAACGTTCTCTTACCGGGACACTGGCGTTTGTCAAAGAATCATTATATTCCGAAGAATGCGCCGCGAGAAACGGATTTCTTCAGTCTCTTGATCCCCGGATTAAGACCGTTTCGTTCTTTATTTTTTTGTGCGTGGCGCTTTTCCTTAAAAACACCGCGTTGATCGGGTATATGTATATTTTTTGTTTTTTTCTAAGCTGTTTGTCCCGTATTCAGCCGGGATTTTTTTTAAAGCGCACTCTTGTTTTTATCCCGCTATTTTCATTACTGATCGTTGTTCCTGCCATATTCAGCATAATTACTCCGGGCAGGGAGATCGCGAGCTTTCATTTCGGCGGGATGCGCCTGGCTGTTACCCGGCAGGGAATTGATACCGCGGCGTTATTTCTCGTCCGTGTGTCAACGTCTGTTTCATTCGTCGTTTTGCTCTCTCTTACCACAAAACACACGGCATTGTTGAAAGTCCTTCGGGTTTTTAAGATCCCGCAGGTGTTCGTGATGATTTTTGGCATGTGCTACCGGTATATTTATCTGTTTGTCGGTATTGTGGAAAATTCGTACCTGGGGATAAAAAGCCGCGTGGGCGGTTTTATTTCATCATCACAAGGCAGGAGCCTGGTTGCCTGGAAAATCGCTTCCTTGTGGCAGCGGTCATTTCAGATGAATGAAGATGTATACCGGGCCATGCTTTCCAGAGGTTATTCCGGCGAAACGTTTGTCTTTGAGGAATTTAAAACCACGGTACGGGATTGGGTGTGGCTGGGATTGGTTATTATGATGAGCGCGGCTATTGTGTATTGTTCCCGGCGCGTGTGAAGTATATAATTATCTAATGGACTCGGATAAAATAATGTTTGAATTAAGGGATGTTCACTATTCGTATCTGAACAAATTTACCGCGTTGAACGGTATATCCATGGATATACCGCGTGGAGAGAAAATTGTTTTGCTTGGTGCAAACGGTTCAGGGAAATCAACTCTTCTGCAGATGCTCGACGGCTTGATCTTTCCTTCCCGGGGAAGCATATCGTTTTTTGGCGAAGAATTGAAAGAATCTGTTTTTAATTCGGTTGATTTTACCCGTAAATTTCGCTCTAAAGTAGGATTTGTTTTTCAGAACCCTGACATTCAGCTTTTTTGTCCGACGGTACGGGAGGATATCATTTTCGGCCCGCTCCAGTTTGGAGTGCCTAAAGATGTGATTAAAAAGCGGCTTGATCAGCTGGCACAATCATTTAATATCGGTCATTTGCTTGAACGGTCTCCTCATCAATTGAGTGTAGGAGAGAAACGCAAAGTGGCGATCGCGTCAACGCTGGCGATTGATCCCGATGTTCTGATCCTTGATGAGCCTACGGCGGGGCTTGACCCGTTAACAACCCGCTATATTGTTGATATCATTCTTTCCGCTCATGAGCAGGGCAAGACCGTTATATCCGCTACGCATGATCTTCACCTTGTTTCCGAGATTTCTGATAC
>JAQUMS010000111.1 GCA_028717985.1 Candidatus Omnitrophota bacterium | reverse complement strand
TGTGTAGCGGCATTTTAAAACCTTCATATACTCCGAACCAAAATCAGTTTTAGAGAATAAACCGTTTACTTCACTGCTCTTAGCAAAAATCCACATTTCTTCTATTACCTGCTGTACCTCAAAAAGAAGGTCTAATTTCCTTATCCTGTCTTTAAATAAAACGATACTCTCACCTGTTAAACGATTAATAAAAACCCGTTTGCCCCGCCCTTCCAGCCTCAGGCGGACATCTTCAGGGAGTTTATTCATAGAGATAACCGCAATCCGGGAAAGAGACGCATCCTCAAAATATTCCCTGTGACGGGTAAGATTTTCTCTCCACCAACCGGGATTCTCAATGACAGGCAGCAGCCGGACAAACGATAAAACATCAAGAGCATCATACCCTTGCATAAACCGTCTTCCCAGATACCGGTCCAGAGGGCTGATCCAGGATTCATGAATAAGGTCTTTCGCATAATCTTCCCTGCCGATCACCTTAAATTTTCTCCCGCTGTTGACTTCCTGTTTCAGGATATCCTTTACAAAATCTGCCGCTTCTTCAGGATCGTTCACATAATCTAAAAATCCGCTCTGCGCCAACCCTCCCCATACTTCCCGTGCTTCTTCTGATTTTACCGTACCGTACATAACCTTTTGTTCTCCAAACCACGCGCCGGCAACATGTACCAGATTCTTAATACGCATGCCTTGATCAGCAGCGATCAAAATCCACTTTGGAGTATCAGACAACGGTACACCCTGAAATGTTTTTATCGGTATGCGGGTCAGGGGGTAAAACACATCAATCAGCGCATTGGCCCCTTCACTGACTATCAGTTTTTTGAAAATCTGGTACGACCAGAACCCCGGCAAGCCTAATTGAGTGACCGCAAGGACCGCCAGAAAAGAAACTAAAAATTGTTTAAGGGCCTGCAAGCGCGCGACCTCAGGCGGATAGTGCTGCCATATCCTTGTTTTATAGGCATACCAGACCACCAGCCAATTAAAAGTCAGTAAATTAAACCATTGCCACTGCCCCAATAAAGGAACGGCTGAAAGGACCCAAACAGGAACGTCAATTCCGGGAGCATGAAACCAAAGCCAGAAACTAAAAGCATCCACCAGCAGAAAGATATAGGCGACCGCGTCAAGGAAAAGCGAACGGGCCAGTTTCTGCGGATGAATGAACTTCAGGCTGAATAAATCCTTTCTGTTTTCCCGGCTCAAAGAAAATGACACATGATAATATTTATCGCTGATAATATTGCGCAGGGACATCACGTAGTTTATGCACAATGTCAAGATAAGAGCCTTATCCAAAGGTAATCCCACACCGAATATTTTTGCGCCTATAGTAAAAACAAGAATAGGGACAACAAAATTCACCATGATACGGGAAAATTCTTCAGCCCCAAACTCCTTCGGTTTTTTAGGGAAATGCCACAAATCATGCGCAAGAAACTGCCGGCTGATTTTCGCGCGGATAAATTCCCGGTTCAACCGTTCATGCATTTTTCGCAGAATACCGTAAAACTCTTGTTTGTGCTTCCTGATGACTATGCCGGTTACCGTGATACCCACGACATCAACCGCAAACATGATCTCAAAAATATAGATATCAAGTCCCGCGAAAAAAGAGATAAGAAACGACGCGGCACCGCCATCGTTATCCCGGGAGTAATCTATCTGATTTGAATATAACGAATAAACATCCGATTCCTGGAACCAGCGCAAATTTAATTCTCCATCATCCGGCAGCATTGTTTCAAGAATTACCGGGATTGAGCCGTCCAAACTGTCAAGTACCGGCTTCAGATCAAGGCTTGAAACAGCCCCCGCATACGGAGGGATATGCGCTTTGTTTTTATACACAAGCCATTCGAAAAACCGGACAAAATCTGATGTAGGAGCTTCAAATGTTCCGGGATAAGCATGAGAATAGTACGCTCTGAATTCAGTCCCAGTACAGTGGAATAAACCGATGTATTTTTTATACCGCTCAAGCATGCGGCGGATAAGTTCAGGGTATACCGGGCCGCTCCGGGAAAGATAGGACCCGTTAAAATCATCCCCGAACCTGGGATCAAAACCAAACTGACGGGTTACCCAATTCCCGGAAACAGGCTTTCTGTAATTCCGCATCGCTTTAATTTCTCCCCGGCTGAGCACGGGATTATACGCGCCGGCAAAACGATTAATCTTCTCTTCCCAATATCCGCCAAGGATGTCCAATCCCTCGTCTTTCAAAGGGCCGTATTCGCCTTCCACATAGTCTTCAAGAGATTTCCAATACCCCGGGAGGACATTTTTATTGCCGTATTCCCTGGCCCAAAACTGAGCGTAATCGGTAATCGGTTTTTGGACAAACATCAATCCGAACATATACACGCTTTGAAACACATGGTCAAAATCAAATGTTATACCGAAATTAGAACGGCTTTTAAACTGATCCACGAATGTATCCAGATAAAGAGGAAACGGGAGGAATAATTTTTCTTTTTCGGTAGAATCCCAATTCGGGGTTTCAGTCAAAACACGTATCCCATTATCACACTCTCCGTAAATCCTTTCCCAGGCTTTAAGTTTCGAGTCAAATCCGGAATACGTTTTACCGCGTAATTCATGAAGGACCACCCCTGAGGGAGCCCGATCCTGTATTGTCTCCAGATACGAAACCAGCTCCTGGCACACAGATACCCCGGGGATTAATTCCGAAGATGGCTGAGTAACCAACGCGTTCGGAGAATGGACCGAAACACAGGTCAATTCCAAATCATGATAGATTCTTTCCAAACGGCCCCGTACCTCCGAATAATTTTTGATATCCCCGGGGCTTAAATATAATTCATAGGTGGAAAATCCCGAAGACTTTATCTGACGGGCCTGGAATAATTTTTCATCCGCCGCGCATTTCCCGGAAAAACTGAATTCTCCCCCGTCATATCGGTCTTTGCCTTCCCTCTCAATCTCATTGAGAAGCTTCTCCGCATCCTTATTCCGGGATACTTTTAAAGACCGTCGGTCTGCGATCTTTTTCCACACGGCTTTCCACAGGTTGCCGGTTTTAGCGGAATACATAACATAGGAATACAAAGCCGTGGAGGGAATCACAAAAAACTGGGAAAGGAAAAACGCGTGAGAAGGTTCCATAAGCGCGAGCAATTTGGGGATACCCCACAGGGGAAGATTAACGCAAAATACCAGAGTGAAATATTTTTGCCATTGTTTCCATCCGGACTGCGTTTCATCTCTAAAAACACCTTGCAAAGACAATACAAAAGAACGCCGTTCTATGATCATCATCCCCGCCACGATGCCAAACCAGAGCGAAAGAAAAGCCCAAAAAACCATTTCAAGAACCCACCTGACCGCGAGCACAGCGAGCACAGAAGGATTAATAATGTTCAACGGCGGCAACGCGAGAAAATTTAAGGTTACGCCGGTAGCGGCAAACAACAACCATCGGTACCATACCAGACCCCAAAACGGAGGATATATGAATATTCCCATAAGAGAGGCACGCTGTATCCTCCCCCACTGAAAATCAGGATGGTCATGTTTAACCTCAATTTCAAACTTCTGGCTGACGATATTGCCCAAGACCATGGAAACAATGCTTAAAATCATAGAAAGAAATAAATACGAGGCGAAATCTTCTCCAAACATGGCTTGCAGGCTTTGATAATATCCCCCGTACGACACCAAGCCGCTCATCCAGGAGCTGGACGCATACCCAAAATAAAACCATAGTGAGCTGAAAAAATAATTCGTTGTAACCGCGAAAACAATATATATACCGCTTATCGTTGCCGCGACTGTAAGGAATGTCTCCCTGCGCAGCCAGGTAATAATTTTTCCGGATACGCCGCGCCGTGCTTCCGGAATGAAAACACTGCTGCCGGTATCACCGCCGTCAAAATACCCTCTGCCTTCGCACATAACGGAAAAACGGGCACAGCTAATGTTCCCGCTCAGAGATTGCCATTTCTCCCTGCTCAGATTCCTCGATGACTGAGACATCACATCAAACACCATGCCTATATAGCCGTTTAATTTGGAATCGTGCGTGTCAAATAAACCGGAATACTCAACACCCCCGAATCGTTTATACAGACGGTACGCGGAAGTATTGGTGCGGTTCACCTGCAATTCCAGTTCCATGATACCCGACTGTTGACAATATAAAAATGCTTCGGCCAACAAAGCCGACCCGATCCCTTTTCCACGGTTGCCTTTATCCACCGCCAGATAAAAAATGAACCCGCTTTTGCCTCGCACCGTAAGTATCAAATACCCTACGCCGACTCCGTCTTTTTCAGCGATCCAGACGATATTTTCATGCCTTCCGCCTACAAACCTGCCTGTAAGTATTGCCCGTATAAGTACATCACGGTCCCTTCCGTCCCTGGGCCATTCGACTGTTTTGTTTATAGCGATAATAGTATCAAGAACTCCCTCGATGTTTGAATATTTCAATACGGGAACGTTTTCTGCAGACCAATATCCCCCATCACGCAAGCGATTATTTCCTAAAAACCCGGGAACAGAAGTCCCGTCTGTATTCAATGATTCAGGCAAAACACGGGCGTTATAGCGAACATGTTCTCCCAGATATGCGAGATCACCGGCAAAAACAATGCTTCCATGACCCAGTAAATTTACCGCGAAATTGGTCTTTGAATAATCAAAACCTATTGCTGCAAAAACCTCATCGACCTCCTCGAGGGCCCCGCACGGAACCATTTTTTCAGTGAACGGAGCACCCAGAATGTATACATGGGAATGAAGAATAATATTCACATTCGGTAATGCATTGAGAAATCTCATCTGGGTCGGAGTATCTACGCTTGGTTTTGCTTCCCCGTAAAACTCCAGCTTTGTGGCGTTATATGACCCCATATCCACGGCTACAAAACCTCCCGCATTGATATTTCTTTTATCGATATTTCTGCGGGAAACAAACATAATATTTTTAAATTTTTCTCCCGGGAAAAAGTACTGAGCCCGGAACGACGTATTGCCTAAAAAACGGGTCACGCCTTCAGCAGGATGAATTAAATCATGAAACTGCTCTCCGTAATTCCGTACTATTGTAAGGTAATCCGCAAAATCCCTGGTTTCAGTAATGATGATCGCCTCTCCAGCGGAAAATGACCCTTGCCGTGTAAATTTAGAAAGCGCGTCCAGGCGCCGGATGAGCGATCCCGCAAATTCACAAGGGTCAGCCGTATCGCTATATTGATTCGCCAAAGCGTCGAATAAACGCATATGCCGTTCATTCTTTCCGGAGAATTCAACAAACAAGTTTGCCCTCACACCCAACGCTAAATTTACTAACTCCTGAAAAGAACGACTCTCATCCGGATTAAACATGCCGGGAATAAACGTTTT
>JAQUMS010000110.1 GCA_028717985.1 Candidatus Omnitrophota bacterium | reverse complement strand
AGGTACGCTTTACTTCCTCAAGCAATTTTGTTTTCATATCCTGATACGTAATGCCTTCTTTCTGCTCCCCGAAACCTATTGCGCCGGCTTTCCGTATAAGTTCGGCGCCGACATTGGAAGTCATGATCACGATAGTATTCCGGAAATCAACCTTTCTCCCGAAACTGTCGGTAAGCCTGCCGTCTTCAAATACCTGAAGCAAAAGATTAAACACATCCGGATGGGCTTTTTCAATTTCATCAAGAAGAATAACCGCATACGGCCTTCTCCTGACGCGTTCCGTAAGTTGGCCCCCTTCTTCATACCCGACATATCCGGGAGGAGCTCCGACAAGACGGGAAACATTGAATTTTTCCATGTATTCCGACATATCCAACTGAAGCAGCGCGTCTTCATCTCCAAACATAAACTCCGCTAACACGCGGGCAAGAAGCGTTTTCCCGACACCCGTGGGGCCGAGAAAAATAAAGGAGCCGATCGGCCTGCGTGGATCTTTAATCCCGGCGCGTGACCTGCGCAAAGCCCGGCTGATAGCATCAAGCGCTTCATCCTGTCCGACAACGCGCAGCTGAAGTTTTTCCTGGATATGTAAAAGTTTCTCCGTTTCTTTTTCCTCAAGGCGGAAAAGAGGTATCCCGGTCCATTGAGAAACGATCTTGGCAATATCCTCAGATGAAACTTCCGGCCGCATCTTATCTTTTGTCTGCATCCATTCCGTATTCGCCCGTTCAAGTTCCTGCCGGGCCACGCGTTCCTGGTCGCGTAATGAAGCGGCTTTTTCAAAATCCTGGCTTTTAATATACGCTTCCTTTTCTTTCCTCAAATTCTCCACCTTCGCTTCCAATTCCTTAAGTTGATGAGGAATAACCAACACATTAAGCCTGGAACGGGAGCCCGCCTCATCTATTAAATCAATTGCTTTATCGGGAAGAAACCGGCCGGTAATATACCTGTCCGCCAGTTTCGCCGCCGCTTCCAGCGTTTCGTCAGAAAACGTAACACGATGGTGCGCCTCATATTTATCGCGGAGCCCCTTTAAAATTTCCACCGTTTCAGAAACCGAAGGAGGTTCCACCATAATGGTCTGGAACCGGCGTTCCAAAGCCGCGTCTTTTTCTATATATTTTCTGTATTCATCAAGGGTTGTCGCGCCTATACATTGAATCTCCCCGCGGGAAAGCGCCGGTTTTAAAATGTTTGAAGCATCAATCGCGCCTTCCGCGGCTCCCGCGCCGACCAGTGTATGCAGTTCATCGATAAAAATAATCACGTCCTGGGACCGTTTAATTTCTTCCATGACTGCTTTAATTCTTTCTTCAAACTGCCCGCGGTATTTCGTACCGGCGATCATCAACGCAAGATCAAGAACAATCATACGCTTGTGCCGCAGTACTTCCGGGACATTCCCGACGACAATAGACTGGGCCAAACCTTCCACAATAGCGGTTTTTCCCACGCCCGCCTCACCGAGAAGAACCGGATTATTTTTTGTCCGTCTGCTTAAGATCTGGATTACCCGTTCGATCTCCGTATGCCTTCCTATGACCGGATCCAGTTTCGACTCACGGGCCAGTGAAGTCAAATCCCTGCCGAACGCGTCTAAAGCCGGGGTCTTCGATTTTGCCTGAGCCTGTCCGAAACCGGGAAGCGCTGACCCTAAAACTTCCATTACTTTATTGCGTACTGTATTTAAATCTAATCCCAGATTCAACAATACCTGAGAAGCCGCTCCTTCTTCTTCCCTAATCAAACCCAAAAGAAGATGTTCCGTCCCGATATAATTGTGCCCGAGGGCCCTGGCTTCCTCAGCCGCAAGTTCCAGGGCTTTTTTGGCACGGGGAGTAAAAGGTATATCCCCTATTATCTGGGTACTGGGACCCGGCTGCACTAATTTTTCCACCTCAAGGCGGATATTCTCTAAAGAAACCCCCATTTTTTCAAGGACTGTAGCGGCAACACCTTCTCCCTCCCTGATAAGCCCGAGAAGAATATGCTCAGTTCCTATGTAATCGTGATTAAATCTTCGTGCTTCTTCTTTAGCTAAAATAATGACTTTTCGCGCTCGTTCCGTGAATCGATTAAACATACTGCCTCCTTAAATTTTGACGACGATAGTCGGAAGAATTTAACCCCGCAGCCTATCCCGAAAACATAACGGAGATTTTCGGGATGTTTAGGCACGGGATAAATTATTTTAATAAATTCAAATAAAGACACCCGCACCCGCTCATTACTACTCTCACCGTTTACTTCACCGTTAATTGCTGACGAATGATTTCCGCGCGTTTAAAATCACGCTCCTGACTGGAAATCTTTTTGTTTTCTAACTTCTGAAGGTGCGCCGGCTGGGTAAGTATAAACAACTCATTTACCGTGCGGCGGGTAATATCCCTGATCATGCCTAAGTCTACGCCCAAACGCACCAGCGATAATAATTCTGTTGTTTCCTGGCTGGAAATAGTATACGCGCTCTTGAGTATCCCAAAACTGCGGTATATTTTATCCTCCAGCATAATCTTGCTTTTCGTCATCAGGATTTCCCTCGTTTGAAGTTCCTGCTCTATAATCTGCCGGATCAGACCGTTTATGTTCTCAATAATTTCTTTTTCGCTGGGGCCCAGAGAGATCTGATTTGAAATCTGAAAAAAATTACCCACAGCCTGGGTCCCTTCACCGTATAAACCGCGCGTGGTAAAACTTAATTTAGCGATAGCCGCCAAAACCTGATTAATCTGCCGTGTCATAATCAAAGCCGGAAGATGCAGCATCACGGAACCGCGCATTCCGGTTCCCGCGTTCGTCGGACATGCCGTCAAATATCCCCAATCGGATAAAAAGGCGAAGGGAAGTTCGCGTGCCATGCTTTCATCCACTTTATTGAGAATGCCCCATGCTTCAAAAAGATTGAATCCAGATTGCATGACCTGGGCGCGAATATGGTCCTCTTCATTAATCATTATTGAAATAACTTCCTCATCATCGATAATGAGGCCTTTGAAATCGGTTTTCTGGGCATGTTCATACGACATCAAATGACGCTCAATAAGAAATTGCCTGTCGATATTATCCAGTTCGGAAAGTTTAAATAATGTCGCATTTTTTAAACCTTCAATAGCGGGGACGGCCTGAGCGACCGCGTCTAAAATATCACGGTTCTGTTTTTTATTAGCCCAGTGAGGAAAAGGGAATTTCTGTAAATTCCGAGCCAGACGGATACGGCTTGAAATAACAATATCGGAATTAGGGCCGGTTCCTTTTAACCATTCGCTTGTTTGATGAAGCAAATCGTTGATTTTCATAGCGGCTTATTTCTCCTCATTTCCGCCCGGTTCAGGGCTTTGTTTCTGTTCAATTTCTTTTATCTGATCCCGGATACGCGCGGCTTCTTCGTAGGCTTCGGACTCAACAGCTTTTTGAAGCTGCTGCCGGAGCTCCTGGACATCAACTTTATTCTTTGTAACTTTCACCGTCAAAAACGGTGTTTTACCGTGATGAATAGTTGACCCGTGAATCCGTTTTAATAACGGCCCGAGATATTTCTTGAATGTGGTATAACATTCTCCGCAGCCAAGCCTGCCTATTTTTTTAAAATCTTTATACGTCAAGCCGCAACCCGCGCATTTAAGATTAGCGAATTCTTTGTCTTCAGAAGACTTCTCCGTCTGCGTCAGCCCTACGAGAAGATCTGAAAGTCCAAACTGCTGTTCCATCTGGCTGCTTTTTTCCCGTGCGCACTCTTCGCACAAATGAAGTTCATTCATCTGATTATCAACGATTTCAGTTAAATGAACCGTGGCCGGATTTTTACCGCAGATATTGCAAAGCATACAACCCCCCTCTTAACTCATAGCTCTTAGCTTATAGCTCTTAGCGAATATTGATCTTTCCTAAGAACTAAGACCAAAGAGCTAAGAACATTAATATCGTATTCCCTCTTTTTTCGTGAGTGCTTTGAATTTCTTGATCAAATTCAGCGTCATATTCCCGGGGGTTCCGTTCCCAATCACGCGGCCGTCTATTTTCACGACAGGAATGATCTCCGCCGCTGTTCCGGTCAAGAAACATTCATCCGCGTTATACACCTCATGACGCGTCATCACCCGTTCGTACGTCGGGATACGGGACTTAGAAGCGACATCAAGTACCGCGTCGCGGGTAATTCCCCGTAAAATCCCAAGATACTGAGGAGGAGTATATAACTCTCCTTTTTTAATGATAAAAATATTATCTCCCGTGCATTCGGTAACAAAACCCTGGGAGTTAAGCATGATCGCCTCATCGTACCCGGAATTAACAGCCTCAATTTTACCAAGGACATTATTCAGATAATTAAGCGATTTGATCTGAGGATTCAAGGCCTCGGAAAGATTCCTTATTGTTGGGACGGTAATGATCGATAAACCTTCTTTATAAAACCGTTCCGGATATAACACAATCGTGCTGGCGATAATAATAACCGTGGTTTTACCGGCGCATTTCCTCGGATCCAGGCCTAAATCACCCTCGCCCCGCGTAACAATAAGGCGGATATACGCGTTATCAAGCCTGTTCACCTTTAACGTGTCAACAAGCGCATCCATCATCTGCTTTTTGGTCAAATTAATATGCATCATAATCGTATGCGCAGATTCATATAAGCGGTCGATATGTTCTTCAAGCCTGAAAACAAGACGGTCGTACGCTCGGATACCTTCAAACACTCCGTCGCCGTATAAAAGCCCATGGTCAAACACGGAAATTTTTGCTTCATCTTTTTCATAAAATTTACCATTGATGTATATTTTCATGATTCCTCCAATTATTGATTTTTTAGATTACGCTTACGGATTAACGATCAAACCGTCTTTTAAAAAAATAACCCTGCTGCTGAATTCCGCTATTTCACGGTCATGCGTTACCATAATTACAGTTGTCTGAAATTCGTTGTTTAATTGTTTCAGCAGTTCCAGTATTTTCCGTCCGTTTTCCGAATCAAGGTTGCCGGTCGGTTCATCGCATAACAAAAGCGCCGGTTCGTTTATCAACGCCCGGGCAATCGCGACACGCTGCTGTTCCCCTCCCGACAACTCGCCGGGCACATGCGTAAGCCGTTCAGCCAAACCGACCCGTTCAAGCAAATGGCGCGCCCGGGAAAACGTTTTTTTCCGATCCCACCAGGACTTAAATAATCCGGGAAGAGCCACATTTTCAAGAGCGTTTAATTCCGGCAAAAGATGATAAAACTGGAAGACAAATCCCATGGACCGGTTCCTGAAGGAAACCCGTTCACGTTCCGCCAAAGAATACATATCCTTTCCTTCAAACAAAACATTTCCCCCGGTAGGAATATCTAACCCTCCCAGGATATGCAGGAGTGTCGATTTTCCCGCTCCCGACGGGCCCTGAATGGCGATAAATTCTCTTGGTTTTACCGCCACAGAAACACCTTTTAA
>JAQUMS010000109.1 GCA_028717985.1 Candidatus Omnitrophota bacterium | reverse complement strand
CATTGTGTAAACCGCCTTTTTCCATTCAGAAGATTTGCGATCCGAGATCTGTTTTGCATTCGCGCGCGATTGATTATGCGTCCGCGGTGGCGGAATACACAAAGATTGTCGAAATGTACCGCGCTCAAAAAATTAAAACGTGTTGTATCCATGTCCGCGCGCGAAAAGGCGGCTTTCGATATCCCGTATTTAATCTGATGTTTACGCGGGATCTTTTTTTTATGACCCCGCGGGGAGCCGTTATATGCAGGATGGGTACTGATGTGAGGAGTCAGGAAACGGTATACGCGGAGAGGTTTTTGCGGAAGACAGGGATACGCGTTAGGGCTGTTATCGCCGGCCCCGGGACATTTGAAGGAGCCGACGCGGTATGGATCACCGGGGCCATGGTGGCTGTGGGAGTGGGAAGAAGAACAAATGAAGAGGGGTTTAGGCAGTTACGGGAAGAACTTGCGCGGGATAAAATAACGTGTTGCGCTGTTCCTAATCCCCGGGGCAGTATTCATCTTTTAGGTTCGGTCCAACTCGTGGATTCCTCTCTGGCACTGGTACGGAGTGGTTCCTCCGGGCCTGAAATCAGAACTCTCTTGAAAAAGAACCGCTATAGGATCGTTACTATCCCGGAAAATAACGAGGTTATAAAGAATCATGCTATGAATTTCGTGGTTCTCGGCCCAAGAAAAATCGTGATGCCGTCTGGCTGTCCGGAGACACGAAAAATATATGAACGCGCCGGTATTACGGTAGTCGGTGAAATCAGTGTTACTCAGCTTATTAACGGAGGCGGTGGGCTGGCCTGTGCTTCCGGTATATTGTCAAGGGGTTAGTAATGAATATCTCTCCCGGTTAATAATGAAACGGTATATGTATTTGCGTAATTCGTTTTGTTAATTTTGACAGCATAAATTTTAAATTGTGGTAAAATAGTCTGATTATTATTTTTATGTAAGGAGGAAAAGGTGTCAAATGCCGTATGTTTGTCGCGTACAACGGTGTGGTTGACCGGTTTGCCGTGTTCCGGTAAGACGACTCTGTCCATAAAACTGAAAGAAACACTGGATGGTATAGGTATCCGTACCGTGTGCCTTGACGCGGATGACATGAGAAATAAGCTTAACGATGACCTTGGATTTTCTCCGGCGGACAGGAAAGAAAATTTGCGGAGGTCCGCTCATGTCGCGCGATTGTTCAACGATAACGGGAATTGCGTTATCGCGAGCTTTGTTTCTCCGACTGAAGAATACAGGAACATGATTAAAAAAATTATCGGTAATGTTATACTGATTTACGTGAAATGCAGTCTGGTAATGTGTGAAACACGGGATGTCAAGGGCATGTATAAAAAAGCCAGGTCAGGAGAGTTGAGGGAATTCACCGGTGTATCCTCTCCTTTTGAAGAACCGGCGGATGCGGATATTGTTGTTGATACCGAACGGATGAACGCGCACGATTGTGTCAGAGAAATCTTAAATCAATTAAAAATTTAAACCCATGTCTCAACTTGAACAGAAACTTAAGAAACAGTTTGCCACGAGGTCTTCTACGTTTGATGATTCTGCCAATTGGATCACCGATAAGAACCTTATCCGCGTTCATATGAATTTGGCTGGAAAACCCCGGGGTAAGGCCCTTGATTTATGCTGCGGGACCGGCAGGATAGGGCGCGCTTTATTGTCAAAGGGATGGGATGTTGAAGGTTTGGATATTTGCGGCAGTATGGCCGGAATATCTTCCCGCTATTTTCCCGTTTCGGAAGGCTCCGCGGAAAAAATGCCGTTTGAATCAAAATCTTTTCATCTTCTGATCTGCCGGCAGACGTTTCAATTCCTCAATACCGCGCGCGTATTGTCTGAAATTTCGCGGGTATTGGTTCCCGACGGGGTTTTTATCGTAAGCCTGACAGTGCCGTTTTCAGATGATGACCGGGATTGGCTTTCCAATATCCACCGCTGTAAGCAGCCGTTGCTTTTAAAGTTTTATACTGCCGAGGATTTAATGGCGGATCTGGCACGGTCCGGATTTGAAATCACAGCAAACCGCACGTGCGTGGTACGGGAGTCGGTGAACCGTTGGATGGAGTACGCCCCTGAACTCTCCCAATCCGTCCGTGATTCAGTTGTTTCTATGGTAAAGAACGCTCCGCCGTCATATAAAAAGAAACGTCATGTTGAGGTCGTGGATGGAGAAGTCCTGGAAGACTGGAATTGGATTGTTTTGAAAACGGTTTTATCCAAAAAAAATAAAGTTTAAAGTTATAAAAATATGAATGTATATCCTGATAACACGCAAACCTACGCGAGATTACATGCGATAACGCGGGGCGGGATGAAACGCTCAAAAAGCGGATTAAAAGCCGGAATTGTTGTTCCGCCTTCTTGTTTTGTTGTTCCCCGGGGATGGGAGTTTGTCCACCGCGCGCCTTTTGAAGGTCCGTCAATTATTGCCGCTGTTTTAAAAGGGCTTGGCCTGGAAGTTGACATTGTCGACCAACGGGATAATTTTGATCCCGAAGCCTTGGCAGGCGGACTTTTAAAAAAGTATGATATTGTGGCAGTAGCGACGTATGAAGACAGCTTCCCGTTCATTAAAAGGATTATCGAGATCGCAAAAAATGAGGATAGCGGCAGGTATGTTATACTCGGTGGGCCTCTGGTAACGTCTGTTTCCCGGCTGATCATGGATAATACCCTGGCGGACTACGCGGTTATAGGCGAAGGCGAGTTGACTACTATTGAATTGATTGACCATATTTTGAAAAAGAAGGGGGCACTACCTCTTAAAGATATCAGAGGTTTGGCGTGGAAGGATGCCCAGGGACAGGTTGTGTTAAATCCAAGACGGTTACAAATGCACAACCTTGATGCAGTGCCTCTCCAGGATTTTTCAGTGTGGCCCCATGTAAGGAAAACCGGGGAAGTTCCCGAAATTTTTATGACATCAAGCCGGGGATGCCCGGGGCACTGTACGTTTTGCTTCAGGGCAATGCCTCTGCTGAGGTATAAATCCCCGAAAAGAGTGAGAAAAGAACTGCTGTATTTAAAAAAATATAAATACCGCTTTGCCTGGTGGAGCGATCTGACATTTGTTGATTCAAAGGCAAGAGTTCATACACTGCTTGATAAGGCTTTTCAGGGGATTGATTTTCGCTGGAGTTGTTTTACCCGGGTTGACGGCGTGGATTTGAGCGTGCTGGAACATATGAAAAAAAGAGGCTGCGATATTGTGATGTACGGATTCGAGTCTATCACCAAAGAGATCCTTGAGTATTTCAGGAAAAAGGTCTCCCAAAACCAGATTATTAAAGCTATTACCCTGACACGGAAGGCGGGATTGAAAGTCGGGGGGCTTTTTATAATCGGAGGGCCGGGAGAAACAAGAGACAGCCTTGCTAAAACAATTGAATTTTGCAGACAGTTTAAAGAAGTCACGCGCGTCAAATATATGTCGGCACTTCCAGGAACGCCGCTCTATTATGATGCTTTAAAAAAAGGTATTATCAGGCATGAACTCGGCCATTTAAATTTTTTGGCCCGGGAACGCTCCGTTGAGGAAGATGAGATATTGAATTTTACTGCGCTGCCGGAAAACGCTCTGAGAAAGGCGTATCGTG
The DNA here is from genome assembly GCA_028717985.1 of Candidatus Omnitrophota bacterium. Taxonomy (GTDB): domain Bacteria; phylum Omnitrophota; class Gorgyraeia; order Gygaellales; family Profunditerraquicolaceae; genus STD1-16. Next base: position 1,860 of record JAQUMS010000109.1, on the reverse strand, counting down.
CGATTAATCATCAGATAGAAGTCAGGCCGTATGAATACTGGAATTCTGAAAACCGTTTTACATCCGAGCCGTTAAAATTTAAAAAGCGGCCGCGTATAAAGATAAAAGAAGAAAGAGGATATACGTTATGAGTAAACTGCCTGTATGCCGGTATAATTATTCTTCTGAAACGGATCCTCAGGAGGATATTCTCAAACAGATATCCCGTGCGGAAGTTGTTCCTGTCCGCCCGGAAACAATAGTTCTTATCGTTCCTCCATCTCCGCAAATACCTACACCGGGCAGGGAATTTCTTGTTACCGGACCGTTTGAAGGATTCACCTCTATATCAACTCTTGTCAAAAAAATGGGGTTTCGGCTTAAGGTTATTGACTGCCGGCTGAAGGAAAACATTAACCAACTGGTTCTTGACGGAGTACGGGACGCGGATGGTATCGGTATTGCCACGTATTGCGATTCTTTTGTTTTTCTGCAGGATATTACCAGGTTAATAAAAGACCGGTATCCGGAAAAATTGATATTTTTGGGTGGGCCTCTGGTTACCTCCTTGCCTGAAGTTATTCTTGAGAACACTTCGGCGGATTGCGCGGTTTTAGGTGAAGGTGAACTTACGCTTATAGAATTTTTAAACTCATTTTTTGCCCGGAAACAGTCGGGGTTTAGGGGAATAAAAGGCATGGCGTATAAAGTTAACGGTTTGGTTGCGCGTAATCCTGCACGGCCTCAGATCAAGAATCTTGATAATCTTCCCGATCTTGATTATACGATCTGGCCTAATTATGACAGTATAGTCCGGAACGGGCAAATATTAATATCGTCGATGAGGGGATGCCCCCAGGAATGTTCTTTTTGTTTTAAAACAATTCCCGGCTTGAGATTTAAGAGCCTGGAAAGATTTGAGCAGGAAGTGGCGCGTCTTAAACAAACCACCCGTTTTGATTATACCTGGTTAAATGATTTAACGTTTAACGTGATCGAGAAACGTGCCGTTGAGGTATGTAAGATTTTAAAGAAATACCACGTGAAATATCATTGTTTCGCCCGTGTGCAAAAAGTCAGTAAATTTCTCGCGGAATCCCTTAAGGAAACCGGGTGTTTGGGGATATGGTTCGGCATAGAATCATATGAACAGAATATCCTGGATGAGAACAGGAAAAACATAAAGATAGAAGAGATCAATCACGCGGTAAAGACCGCGCAGGATGCCGGGTTGGATGTCCGGGGGCTTTTTATTGTCGGTTTATACGGCGAGACGGAGGATTCTTTGCAAAAGATGCTTGAGTATATCCGAACGAGCAGATTTCTCCCTCTGGTTAAATATCTTGTGCCTTTCCCCGGGACAAGTTTGTACCAATACGCGCGTGAAACAAACAAGATCCCCGATACTATTGAATTTCTCACAATGCTTTCGGGGCGTAAGGTGAGCGATCAGGATGACGAGATCATTAATCTTACGGGACTGAAAGAAGAAACATTACGGCATTATTTCCATGAAATATGGAAAATTACAAAAGAAAGAGAGCTCGGGTTTGAGCAATAATCGGCGAGCAGCGAAAGAAAATCCGGTAAAGCATTTTACCAAAAGAGCGTCGTTATACAATCGTTCTTCCAGCTGGGTTGATGATCCCGTTTTGATCCACGCGATCAGCGGTTTGGCCCAGGCTGGTCGGGGTTCATGTGTCCTTGATATCGCTATCGGGACCGGCAGGATCGCGCGGGAGTTTAAAGGATCGGTCAAGCGTGTTGTCGGCGTTGATATCTGCCCGGCAATGGCCAGGAAGGCTCGAAGATGCGCGGATACGATCGTGTTGTCGCCCGCGGAAAAATTGCCTTTTAAGAATGATTCTTTTGATATGTGTG
>JAQUMS010000108.1 GCA_028717985.1 Candidatus Omnitrophota bacterium | reverse complement strand
CTTCTGACTCAAACACTTCAACAAGGCTTTGAGATCCTTTGCGCTAAGCTTATCAGCAAATTTCAGTCCGCAATCTTTCCTGAGAAAGATATACAGCATCACCATCGCCCTCGTCTCATCAAGCAATCTCTTAGTAAGCATAAAACACCCCCTTTTTATGTCTAGAAACGGTCAACAGCTTCTCTAATTAAATCAGACAGGGCTCTGCCCGTCTTAGAAGCAATGTCCCTTATTTTAGCATCCTGAGCTTTGTTTATCGTCCTTGGGAGTATTCTTAGATGCCCGGGGACTGTCTTTCTATATGGCTCAAATGGCAACCCAGTTTTTTCTATACCCTTAAAATAGCTATCAAGCATACCCCTTAAGACCTCAGATTGGGTTTTCCCTACTTTACCTATCATTGAATTAAGCTTTTTAATCATTTTCTCAGTTACCCCGACATAAATCGTCGTATAATTCGCCCGATAGTTAGTAATTATCATTGGTTTGTCATATGGCAGTTTAGCTTCAAAAGATAGCTTAATTCCGTTTCGTGCATTAGGTTGCCAGGGGATGCACAATCCCGGTTTTAACCATAGAATTATACAGAAATACCGGGATGTCTTTCTTTTCACCAAAGACCATGGCATCAACAACAGCGCCTGAAATAGGAGTAAGATAAGAATGGAGCGCGGCGGACATTATATGTTTCATTCTCAACCCGCATTGTTGGGGCGAGAAAGCCCGCTTGATAAGAGACACGCCTGAGGGAACAGGCACGCGCATCGCGTACCAGATATTCCTCCTGCGTAAATATTCCAGGTAATTATTTTTATTTCCACTTCCGGCAAACGGCCTGTATAGCTTCCCGGTCATCTGTAATGTATCGCCGAATTGGATATCCCTCCGTCCCGGCATATTTACAATAACATTCCCCTGAGCACTGATCTTTTTCCCCCGGATTTTAACTTCAGAGATGCTAAACACAAAAGACGTTTTTGACTGACTGATCTCCGGTTCGCTCCCCACACGACCGGACAATTTTACTGCATTACCATAAATAGACGAATATATTTTTACGATATGATTATTCGGCAAAACGCGGGATTCTTTGAGCAAAACACACCCCAGAGAAAAAATAAGGCACAACAACACCACATCCCCCAAACGCTCATGCCGAGAATATATTAAAGAACAGAAAAAAACAATCACCGCGGCAATTAAAAAATAATAAACAGGGAAATATATGAAACTTCCGGCTGCAATTCCTATCGCGAGAATACCGGTAATTATAATTAATGGACTAATCATGCTCTTAGCTCTTAGCTCTTAGCTCTTAGCTCTTAGCTCTTAGCTCTTAGCTCTTAGCTCTTAGCTCTTAGGAATTATATCTTTACTAAGAGCTAACTCCTAAAAACAAGGACCTAATTATGGTATAAATACTGTTTTTTTAATTTCTTCCATTTTTTCATCGGTAATACCCTTGATATTCCGTACTTCCTCAATATCCTTGATCGTTCCCTGCTGAATCCTGTATTCAAGAATACGCCCGGCTAATTTTTCCCCTATACCTTTTATGCTTTTCAAGTCATCTTTTACCGCCGTATTAAGATTAATTTTACCGAAATCCGGATCATGGCAGATAATTGTTTTCAAAGGTGTTACGCGCTTCACGCCATACGATATACATATCCCCAGGAGAATAATACCGCAGAAAAATATAATGACCTTGCGTTCCTGGTGGGTAAAGAATGTCATAAAATTTGAATAATTAGACTTAGATAATTAATACGAATATACTCTGTACTAATTATAATAGACGGGGAATGAAGGAAAATCTTACAGGAATTTTTGAATATTTTCAGGAGGAGTGACAAAAGAAACTATAAAAAATAACGTAAGTTTCTATATCTCAAACAAATAAGCGAGATATGAATTAAGGCTTTGAGCCCGGGTTAAATCATCGGAATTTATATACCACGTATTACCCGCTCCATCGAGTACCGGGATCGCATCGGGTGATACAACATCAGAAAGCATTCCTATTGTAACTATGGCGCCGGAACCATCAGAACGGGATACGTTCGTCATTAAATCGCTTTTTGCGACTGAAAAAGAAGTATCCGCCGAACCGAATTTCACAAAAGTACCATCGGCAGGATTCTGCGTAACTTTATGAAGCCGGGCAACTGCTAAAGGAATAACCGCATTCCCCCTGGACAACGGGACTACCGTTGAATCAAACACAAAGATATCAGACGCGTTAGCACCCAGGCTATTTCCGGAAACAGCGGAAAAACCATTAAGTTGTACTATATGATACGGCCGGGCATCGGAAATAAAATCTGCACTTACAGGACGGGCTTGGGAATCATACAGTTTATCCGCACGGATTGCATATTGTTGAAAACTCCAGGGTTGAACAATTCCATTCCCTCCCATATTTTCATTAAGCACACCGCTACTTTTCAGCCATGCCTGATCGCGACTTACCGTATAAACTTTCCCCTGGGTGTCGCTTACCATAAGTCCTGTTCCTGCGGAATTGGAGGAAACGGAAGTTAACGCGTCGGCCCTGCACACAAGAGATAAATTACCGGGAAGGATTTTATCCTGGGCTCCTGGAGCATCAGCGATTTTAACTGAAACAACTTTATTGGTTCCCCCTGGTTCTTTTACTGGGCCTAAAACAGAAGCCGCGAAAGCAACTCTTTTCCAATTTTCTCCCGTAGAACTACTCTGAGCTGCTGTTTTACCGGAAGAACCGGAAGGAGTACCGCCACTTTTCCCAAAACTTAACGGCCAGGCGGGTGAAATGCTTAGATTAAGTATCAATAGTATTAAACAAGCGCTTACTTTCTCGATGTTCTTCATACTGCTCCTTCACATAAAAAAACCACGGCATTAAAATCTCTTTTTCCCGGGCTGCGCCTGGAAAAAAGACTAATTCTAACTAACCGTGGCCTGTTTCTACAGCAAAAATCACAATTTTTATTATATTACAAACAAAAGCATTGTCAACTAATAAAGTCGCCTCATAAAACGCCTTCGCTCTTAAAAGCAATAAACTACGCGGCAAGAGATCTTTGAGCGAATGCCGGTTTCAGCCGATGGAGCTTGAGCGGCGAGGGAATCTTGAGGTCGTCCAAATGGACGGCACTCTCAAGACGGCGAAGCTGTTTGAAGCGCCGAGGCAGAAGCCGAGTCGCGAGTTCTGCAGCCGCCAAGCCGAGAAAGATCATCGGCGTTAAAAAACCGGCCTGAGCGAAAAATCGCTTGCCGCTCAAGACTGTTTTTCAACTATCCAACCAAATCCCTATGGTTAGATTTTATTATGAGTCAACGGAAAGTTACGGCATTTCGTGTGAATGAATTCTATGTTCAACAATACTTTCCTTACTCTCTTTAAATTTCCCGATCAGTATTTCCATTTCTTTCAGGGTTTTCGCGGTAGAGCATTTTTCCCGGAGCGGTCGGACACCCCGAAACCCCTTGGTATACCAGGCAAAGAATTTGCGGAAAAGCATCACGCCGGTCTTTTCACCGTGGTAATCCACGAACGAGTTCAGATGTTCAAGCATAACACGGAAAATTTCTTCTTTTACCGGACGAGGAGAAATAACGCCTTTTTTAAAAAACGTTTCCAACTCCCGGAATATCCAGGGATTTCCCATGCTTCCGCGCGCCACCAGAACCGCGTCGCATCCGGTTTCGTCAAACATCTTTTTTGCCAGTTCCGGGGAAAAAATGTCTCCGCTGGCAATCACCGGGATCTTCAACGCTTCTTTTACTGCGCGTATCGCGTCATAATCAACTTTTCCGCTGTAAAGCTGTTCTTTGGTCCTGCCGTGTATGAACACCGCTTTCACACCCGCGTCTTCAGCGTATAAAGCGACCTCCCGGGCATTTACCGATTTTTTATCCCATCCGGTCCTGATCTTCACCGTCACCGGCCTATCGGAATGCTCAACAACTAATTTTAATAAACCATGCAGTTTTTTGGGATCTTTAAGCAGAGCGGCCCCTTCTCCCCGGTTGATTATTTTCCTCATCGGACAGGCGGCGTTAAAATCCAACACTTCAAAATCGTATTGCTTCATAATATCCAATCCCTTGAGAATATACTGCGGCTCGGCGCCAAGTATCTGAACTCCCAGAGGTTTATCCGCTTCTGTGGTATCGAGCATACTTTTGGTGCGTTTACTCTTATAGCTCAATGAACGAACATTGATCATTTCCACGAAAGCGAATTCGCATCCGAATTTCCGGTTGAACAAACGAAATGGAAGATCGGTGATCCCCGCCATAGGCGCGAGAATAAAACGCGATGAAAGTTTGAGCCGGCCGATTTTAATCATACATATATCGTGCGCAGCGAAAAACGGTAAGCGAATAAGAAAAACACTAAACGCTGCCCGTTACCCGCTCTGCATTAGATAACAATATTCACGAGTTTTTTGGGAACAACAACGAAATTCCGGATGGGCTTCTCTTGAATCCATGCTTTTGTTTTATCGTCGGAAAGGACAATTTCCTTAAGTTTTTCTTCGGCAATATCCTGAGGCACTACCACCTTGGAACGCAGTTTCCCGTTAACCTGTACTATTATAGTTACATTTTCTTCGATTAAAAAAGCGGGATCACACACCGGCCACGGCGCGTTAAACACGCTTCCCTGAAAACCCTGCAGTTCCCACAATTCTTCGGCAAAATGAGGAGCTATAGGACTTATCATAAGGATCAGATTTTTCAAAATTTCCTTATCCGCGTCCATTTGGTATATGGCATTGACAAATTCCATCAATCCGGCTATCGCGGTATTAAATTTAAATTCTTCTATGTCGGCAGTTACTTTCTGGATAATCTTATGCATGGTTCTGACTAACACCGGATCCGCCTGTGCTTTGAGGTTATCCTGTACGCGCCAGACACGGTTCAAAAATTTAAACGCGCCTTCAATACCGCGGTCATCCCATTCCAATTCCGTTTCCGGAGGCGCGGCGAAAAGAATGAATACGCGCAGCGTATCGGCGCCGTATTTCTGGATAATAGAATCGGGGTCAACGATATTGCCCCTTGACTTAGACATAACTTCCCCGTCTTTTAACACCATCCCCTGGGTAAGAAGACGCTTGAACGGTTCGGAAAAGTTGATCATGCCAAGGTCATTGAAAAATTTTGTAAAGAATCGCGAATATAACAGATGCAGGATCGCGTGTTCTATCCCTCCGATATATTGGTCAACCGGCATCCAATATTTGGCGTCTTCAGGCTCAAAAGGAAGCTCACTGTTCTGAGGGGAACAAAACCGCAGAAAATACCACGAAGAATCAAAGAACGTCGCCATGGTATCGGTTTCCCGGCGCGCAGGCGTCTTGCATTTCGGGCAGGCAACATTGACAAATTCAGGAACTTTGCCCAGAGGACTGCCTCCTTCTCCGGTAAACGGCGCATCTGAAGGAAGCTTAACAGGAAGATCTTCATACGGGACTGGAACAA
>JAQUMS010000107.1 GCA_028717985.1 Candidatus Omnitrophota bacterium | reverse complement strand
AGACTTGACCTCCATGGGCAGAAACAATGTGTTTGACGATAGAAAGCCCCAGCCCTGTACCACCAAGCTCACGAGAGCGGGCTTTATCAACGCGTTAAAACCGCTCAAATATCCGGGGAAGGTCTTTTTCTGAAATGCCCATTCCGGTGTCTGAAATATCAACTTGTAAAAAAGACCCATCTACCCTGGCAGAAATGACTGCCGTCCCGCCTTCAGAAGAATATTTTATGGCATTATCAAGAAGATTAATCATAACCTGTGAGAATCTTGCTTCATCAGCCTTGATTTTAGGCAAACCCTGAGGTACATCAATTATCAACGTGATTGATTTTGCCTTTGCTTGATTTTCTATAATTGTAACAGTCCTTTTTATTAACGGAATAGGATCAAGCTCTATAAAAAACATCTTCATTTTACCTGATTCTATTTTTGATAAATCAAGCAGGTCATTTATTAAAGAAGCTAACCGATTTGAATCCTGATAAATAATACCTATAAATTCTTTTGCATTATCCTTATCCTCCAATGCTCCCTCCAGAAGCGTTTCCGCATAGCCTTTTATACTCGAAACGGGGGTACGCAATTCATGAGAAACATTAGCAACAAAATCCTGGCGTATTTTCTCCAGACGCCTTAATTCAGTAATATCGTGAAAAACCAAAATCGCTCCCTCAAGTTTGTTATTGCGCATAATCGGCACACCGTTCACCTTGAGAATTTTTTCTTCCGGCATAGTAATAACAATCTCTTCAGTTGCTAGATGCTGCCTGCCTTTAATGATTTTTTCAATCATCTCTTCCACCGCTGTGTTACGAATGACCTCCAACGGTTTTTTACCTTCAGGGTCTGAATCAATAAGAAAAATTTTCCTTAAGGACGGATTCATAAGGATTATTTTTTCATCCGCACCGGTCACAATAACCCCTTCAAACATACTTGACAATACCAAATCAAGCTTTGCCCTTTCGGAATTTACGTTTTCTATTTTATCCTTAATATCATCGGACATAGCATTTAATGCCATAGCGAGATCCCCGATCTCGTCCCGGCTATGGATAGAAACCTTTTTGGAAAAATCACCCCGCGCCATTGATTTGGCAATTAAAGACATTTCACTCAGCGGCCGCGATATAAACACGGAAAGAAAAACAGTCAATCCGAGGCTCAGCAAAAAAATTCCAATCACACTTACGCCAACCACACTGCGGATTTTCGCCTCCAGCAATTCTATATCATACAAAGGAACAGCAAGCCTCAAAAGCCCCCGTTCATTTTCTTTACCGAAAGGAATCGCCATATAAAGCATATCTTTTTTAATGGTATAGCTAAAACGTTTGCTCATCCCAAACCCCTTGGACAAAGCATCCTTAACTTCAGGCCTGTTGCTATGATTCTCTACAACTGATAGTTGATCTTCGGTTAAATCTGTATCTCCCAAAACCTTACCGTCAGGTGCGATAATTGTAGCACGTAATCCCAGGATATTTCCTATCCGGGCGGCGGAAGCCTGAAAATCTATGGGATTAATTTTGTCTTTTTGGAGTGATTCCAGGAGGTCTTTACTTAAATAAAGCTGGTGTTTGACATGAGCGGCAATAGTACTCTCTACATAAGATTTCAGGTGGGTGACTAAATACAAATAACCTGTCGTGATAGCCACGATAACAACAAAACAAAAAATAAAAGTAAGCTTCCAATAAAGTTTAATCCTCATCTTCTTTACATCTATAGCCCAGTCCCCTGACAGTCTCAATAATATCCCCCATCGTCCCAAGCTTTTCCCTGAGTCGTTTAATATGTGTATCAACGGTACGGGTAAAGACATTGGAATGAATTCCCCAAACATCTGACAATAACTGATCCCGCGACTGGATGCGACTGGCCCTTTCAATAAGCGTAACAAGAAGTTTAAACTCAAGAGGCGTCAGTTCAATCTCTTTATTCTTAACCATGACCCTGTGTTTGGGAATATCAATAACCAAAACCCCTCGGGTAATAATATCTTTGGACGATTCTTCGGCTTTACCTCTTCTTAGAATTGCTTTTACGCGCAGCATCAATTCCCTGGGACTGAATGGCTTCACCACATAATCATCGGCACCAAGTTCAAGCCCGACAATTCTATCTACTTCTTCACCCTTAGCGGTAAGCATTATGATAGGGATATTTTTGAGACTGGGATTTTGTTTAATAATACGGCAAACTTCAAAACCATCCATTTTAGGAAGCATAATGTCTAATATGATTAAATCTGCTCTTTGTTTACGTAAAACATCCAGGGCTTCTTCGCCGTCTTCCACAACCGTACAATCATAACCGGATTTCTCCGCGTTGTATTTAACAAGCTTTGATATATGCTTATCGTCTTCGACTATAAGAAGTTGTTCTTTGGACATTGCTACCTCCCATCCCACGTTATTCTAACACCCCTAAAAAAATCTCAAGCCTCCACATTCCATAAAGCAAAAGATATAGCATCAATATTATGTTAATCTCTGTTGATGATACGAATCATCTCAAAGAGCCTGCCATAATCACGCATATTGAAATGCATCGCGATCCGGGGTAAACTAAGGTATTCCTCTCCCTGGATTTCTTTATCCGTTGGAGGAGAGATCTTGATTTCGCCGTCTGTCAAAATATCCTTGAATTTTTTATTTATAAGCTTAAGCGTCTTGCCGGAAATATCTTTATTCAATCTCAGCACGGTCAAACCAGAAACATATCGTATTGAATGATATACCCTATAAAAATCTTCTATATATTTAATCCCTTCATCAACAGTTCTCGCAATGTAAAAAAGGCTCAGATCATCCTTTTTAATATATCCCTTTTTAACTAATTGTTTATTTATAAAATGCATCCACTGGGTCCAATAGGTTGAACCTTTCGGTTCCATGAGAACTACCGGCCTTGGCCGGGATTTACCGGTTTGTATCAAGGTAATCATTTCAAACCCCTCATCCTGGGTGCCGAATCCTCCGGGAAAAAGAGCGGTCGCATCGGTCTCTTTTACAAAAATCAACTTTCTGGTAAAAAAATATTTAAAATAGATTATCTTATCTTTTTCTTGGATGTATGGATTGGTTTTTTGTTCAAAAGGCAAACGGATATTTAATGCGAATTCTTTTCCTGTTTTGGCGCCTTTATTACCGGCCTCCATGACTCCGGGGCCGCCTCCGGTTACGATCATATAACCTTTTTCGGTTAACTTTCCCGAAAATTCCTCAGCCATCTTATATTCGCCCGATGTCTTTTTTGATCTCGCCGACCCAAAAATTATTACTTTTTTGGCGTCTCTATAAGGAGAAAATATCTTAAAAGAATAGCGTAATTCTTTCAGCGCATTATTTACCAGCTTTAGATCTCCCTTATCGTTTGATTCAATTCCCAATTTAACAGCGGTAGTTAATATTTCCCGCAGTACATATTCAGTTTTAACAGAACAGGACCTCGCAATAAGTTCGTCTATTAATCCATCTATGATTTTATCGCCAATTGCGTATTCCTTTGGTATTTTTTTCATTAGACACCCTCCTTGATGTTTTATTATATCATAGTGGGAAGGAATTGTATTCCGTATGTTTTTGGGAGGTTTTTTGAGAGGGGAGTATATGGATAGGAAGTTCTATAAATACGAAACATGACAAATTATTATCTAAAAAATCCCTTTAAACAAATTTCGCATCCCCTCCCAGGAACGCATACAGAATTTTTATTGTATGCGATTCCCTGGGAAGGACCATTCCCTGAATCGGAATCAGTAAATCTATGCACGGCATTACCGTACACAATCATCCCCCGCTAAGCTTAAAATAAAAAGTTCCTGCATACTATTCAACCTTTAATGCTCTGCTCCCCTGCCACAGGCCATGGATATTGCAATAACTGGAAGCAAAAATCACCCCGGGCTTGTCGGTTTTAAAACTCACGGTTGCTTCAGGGTGTGTATATACTGTACTCGTATCCGCCCCGTTGACCGACGCGCCATGAGCAGAAAATTCAACCCTTCCGATCTGATACGGAAACTTTTCACCTTGCGGCTGAAAATAAATCTCAACCCAACTGATATGGTGTTCGGTCTTATTAGGATGAGGAATCTCTTTACCCACTATTGCGACAACCTTGACGAGCTCTCCTTTTTTTATCGTATCCGGAGCTTCAATCACAGGGACATGTTTCTCTATTTTCCAATCGGCACCTTGAAATAAATCTTTTAATTCGGACATTGTTCTCCTCCTTTGAAAAACCTGTTTTCTGTTTTACGCAAATTGTATCGGATCATCGTAATAAAGCTCTAAACCTGCCTGCCAAACATTATCTTCTGTTTTTTTACACCACACGACCCTGGTTTTCTTCTTAATAGATTCCCGAAGTATTGCCGATTGTATGAAAATTTTACATTCTTCTCCTACTGCCAGCGGAAAATTATTTTCAATACCTATCCCTGTTACAGAAATATCCCTCACCATAACTAATTTCTCCTCCTTCCCTTCCGAATATAATAGAGCGGTTTCATCAGCTATTATTCTTCGGAATAATCTTCGGCATATAGGAGGACAAACACCATCCGTTACAGAATGTTCGCTTTTGTTTTCCAATTCGTTATCCATAAACTTTCCCCTCAGTTGTTCCCGGCCTAAAATCATGTTTTTTTATTAAAAAGCCGTACTATTTCCCTGTCTATGCTTTATAGTAAAACAAAACAAGAAATTTGTGAATAGGCTGATTTCACTTTTTATCGACTTTTTTCTACTCAGCAGATATCCACATTTTAAAGATTGGTGAAAACTCCTGTAATAAAGGGAAAAAAGATAAACACATCATACGGATGAACCGTCAATATTGTTTTCTATCCTTCTGTTTTTTCCATCGGCTGACCGCAACAAACAAGTTCACCGCCGCCAACTTTTGTCACAGTGACTTCATTCCCGCAAACATTACACCTATACTTCTCTCCTGCTTTCTTAACCGCCATTGTAATCCTCCTTTTCATGTCTTAAAAGACCGCTTCTTGTTTATCCCTCAATATCCGCAATGCAGAACCGCTTAACCACGGTAATTTTTATATATTATAACAATTATTGGCTTATTATAAAAATTTTTCTGTCTTTTAATGTTATCACTATCCTCGTTCGAAATCAATATGTCCCTTATATGGGTCTATACCAATCAAACGAACGCGGACTTTCTGACCGACAGCCAACCCCGTTTCCCCGCGCATAACTCTTCCTTCAACAGGAGGAATTATGATCCGGGCATACGTCCCTTTATCAGACACCCCCGTAACTATCGCCTCGAAAGATTCACCGATTCGATCGCGTAATAATACCGCGGCCGCTGCTTTACGCATAAAGCGTTCGACTTTTTTGGCGGCTTTATCGCGGTCTGTACACCTGGCGGCGCAATCAATCAATTCATTGTTGCCATACGGACATGGTACTTTGTCTAAAACTGTTTTCAAAAGCCTTTGAATGATCAGATCAACATAACGCCTGTTGGGCGCTGTCCCATGGGTATAAT
>JAQUMS010000106.1 GCA_028717985.1 Candidatus Omnitrophota bacterium | reverse complement strand
AGGATGTATCTGCACAAATTCCATATTGGCAAGCTCTCCTCCCGCCCGCAATACCATGGCGTACCCGTCTCCGGTCGCATCTTCGCCGTTTGTTGTGCGCGCGTAAATATTTCCCAGCCCGCCGGTCGCCATATTCACGGCGCGTGAAACATACACGATATACTCCCCTGTTACCAGGTCAACGCCAAAAGCCCCCAGACAAGAACCGTTATTTTTTCGCACAAGATCAAGAATGAATACATTCCTATCCAGGTTAACACTATGCCCTTGTGCCCGTGCCTGTTCCGCGAAATGATTAAACGTCCGTATCAGAGTTCTCTGAATTTCTCTTCCTGCCTGCGCGCCTCCGGCTTTAACAATCCTGTGGACATTCGACCCGCCGCCTTCTTTTCCCAATGAGAGCTTTCCTGAAGGGCCACGATCAAAATCAGCCCCCCAGGAAATTGAATCCCGTATTCTGTCGGCAAAGGAAGAAATAAGTTCAATAGTCGCGTCCGGATCGGATAATAATTCCCCAACCAGAAGTGTATCCCTGACCTGTTTGGCGGCATAATCTTTCTCTTCGCCTGGCACAGGTTCTTTTTCATCTTTCCTCAACGGTACCGCTAAACCGCCCTGGGCTCTTTCAGTATTCGTTGTTTTTTCATCCCGGCCCTTAAAAACAACCGTGGTCGTGAATGTCCTGTTGTTTTGCAGAATTCGCTGTAAAAGATAAACCGTACTGCTTAAAGCGGCGACACCGCCTCCGATCACGAGAAAATCACTCTCCTTAAGAATAACCTGCGAAAGTTTGCTGATTTTTATTTTTGCTGTTTCAGGGTAGGTTTGAAGTTCAGTAAGAAATCTCTGATACGCCTGCAGGGAAACCTTCCGGGGGTCATTATTCCGGACAGACAATTCCTCTTTATAGGCAGCGAACACTGCGGCTGCTTTAAGAAAACAGGTATTTTCCTCTGGAGAGAGTATGGCTTGGGATAGATAATATATACTTTCGGAAAAATAAATACGGATTTCATTGTCTACGATACCGGTATGAACGAAAAGCGGCGGGGCACGGGAACCCAAAGAAGGCAGCACAAACCAGCGAGCCCTCCGGCCGCCTGATACAAACTCAACATCCTTTGATATTTCACGCGCGCCGTTCACGGCCGTATCCCCTACATACCGTTCAATTTCAGGAGATAATGCCGAAAAGATATTTCCGCCGTCACTGTTTTTGGGCAGCGGCAAACCCGATTTTTCTATAATAAACCTTGACTCAATTCTCAGCTTCTCGATTTCCTGACGTATTTCCTTATCAGGCACTACACGATCTCCGGCAGATGCCAGAACAAGTTTTTCTATAAGGCTATTCACTATGTCCATGTTCAATCTGCCATCATATCGACGGTCAGCGCGTGTTATTTCCGGGCTCAAAACACCTCTGAATGCCTGTAAAACTTCCGACCTGCGTTCCGGTTCCCTGCTTCCGTACGCGTATTTATGCAGACGTTCAACTGAAATCCCCGAGTTCGTGATCTCGTTAAACCCGCGCAAGACTTTTTCCGTCGCATTCTCCCCGTTTTTCTCCAAGGCAACCCGAAGATGATCTTTATATACTCCGCGGGCCCTGCGGCCGAACAAAAACGCCCAGAGAATTTCAGACAAAAATGTTTCCGGGCCGGCATCGAGCCGTTTCTTAAGCACTTCTATGGCTTGTGCTGATTCAGTATCGGGATAATATTCGATAATAAGATTTTCGATTTCCTGTGCGTTATTTTTAACGTATTCCCAGATACGAAGATATTCCTTAACGATTATCCCCATGAATTCCAGCCTCGTCCCCGGGTTTTGGAATTCATCCAGCATTTCAAGCAGATTAATTTCGGTAACACCCTGCCTCACATCTTCCAGTATCCAATCGTAATTGATATACTCAAGTAAATACGCAACGTCAAAAGCGGCATTATTAAGAACATGCCCGTTTTCAATCACAATATATTTATTCCTGAATCCGTGGTCATTGCAGCCCAGGATGTTCTCAAGGACAAAATGCGGCAAAGAGGAAAAGAATATCTCCTTTAATTCCAGCTGATGCTTTTCGGGTGCCTCTAAAAATTCGGAAATCTGTAAACTGCCGCTTCGTCCTTTAAGCACTGCCTGCATAAGTATATCGGAGCCGTTAGGATAATTCTTTCCATTCCTGCGGACAAGGTAAGAGCCGCCGTTTGTATCAACGCCCAGGACGATCTCCTGAGCCTTTGAATAAATTTGCTCCCGTTCAAGACTCAACAATGAACCCCACCGGTTGCGGAGAATAAAAGATCTCTCCTCTTTATTCTGCGCCTGGATGGTTATTGTACTGAGATTCCTGCCGATACTGACATCCTTAAAATCCACAAGCGTGAATTCTCCGACCGCGGAAACCAGACTTTTATCGAGGCGCAGGTCAAACATCCTCCGTTCCAACAATAGTTTCATGATATTCTTTACCGAAAGAGGCGCGGAGTTTACGATATCCCTGTATTCGCGTATGATATTCCGGGAAATGGACGGTTCTTTTCCGCCGAAATATATTTTCCCCAGGATGCTGTAATTAAGGAATTGTTCCGGAGACAACCATCGGGAAATGATATCTTCTGCGGATACCGGGGCATCCCGCGAGATATCCGACCTGATTAAATTACTGAGCATTTCCGCTTTCATCCTGTGGTACTCGACAAAATCGAAAATATTTTTCCATTCACGGCCGTTTAATTTCACCGGCAATATCGCATGAATATCCAGGAGCATAACTATTCTGATCTTATCCTCGATCCGCAGCGCGCGTAATTTATGCATAAATAATTCCGGTTCATTTTCCCATACCCACGCCAGCAACTCTTTGGATTTTTCACGGATGGATTCTTCCATAGAAGCATCCTCAAGCAGTCTTACCGCCTCTTTAAACAGGGAAGATCCGTTATAGAACTCCCAGTCTTTCATAAAGATCTCCCCCGCCCTTTTCTGAAATTCCCCTGCCCAGGAATTAAAAAAACCTGTATTTTCGGACATCAGGTGTTCTCCTTTTTTCCGGAGAATGATGCCGCGTAATTCATAATCTTTCTCCCAGGAAGGGTATATGGCAATTTTCGGCGGCCAGTATGTCCAGGACACGTGCCCTGAAATAAAAGCGGAAAACGCGTCAAGATACGCATCAGCCCTCCGGCCCAGCAGCAGCGCCGCAGAAAAAGAAAAATTGGCAAGGTCCATACCGAAACGTTCCAGGATATCCCGAAGAGCAAACACGACGGTACCTGATCCGACATTATCGTCAAATACCATGACCTTCGTATCCCCGGTAATCGGGAAGAACCGGGAATAAAATAACGCGGTCTGATACAACGCCGGCTTATCCTCCCAGAGATCCTCAAAAATACTATGCTTCAGAAGGTATCGTTTAATTGCTTTCATATCCCCCTGTGTTTCATGATAAAGCTTTCCTATATATAACCGGTGATAAATATCTTCCCTGGTATCTCCGGAATCATAGAAACTTACCGGGAGCAAAAGTACTTTTGTATGCAAGCCGTTACTTCGTATAAAACGCTCCAATACTC
Organism: Candidatus Omnitrophota bacterium; assembly: GCA_028717985.1. Classification (GTDB taxonomy): domain Bacteria; phylum Omnitrophota; class Gorgyraeia; order Gygaellales; family Profunditerraquicolaceae; genus STD1-16. The sequence continues at coordinate 1,960 of JAQUMS010000106.1, read as the reverse complement.
CCTTGAACGGCCGCGCGCCTGAATCAGGCAGAAGAATAATATGCGGACGCTTTTTTAAGATACTTTTCAGGGCTTCTTCCATAAACAAATACAGGTTGCTTTCATGAATGGTAAACTGCGCCTGGGCGCCGTATTTCCGGTAAAACGCGCTTCCCGGCGGTACTGTCAACGCTAATCGTCCATCGGTATACATCGCGCTCGCGGTTTGATGATTTAAAGGAAAAACTATCCTCATATACATTTGCAATGATTCGGGGATATGCCCGCTCTCAAACGGATGTATAACGAGTTTCTCGACATCCAACAGATCTTCAAGCAATTCATACAAATACTGATATACGTACGTGCGGACGACAAAATCACGGGACTCCAATCCTTTTTCATCTATAATATCCACTATGTTCCTCATCAGGCGCAACCGTTCATCCCTGCTTTCCTCTTCGGCGATTTTCATGATCGCGTTAATGAACAACAATTCCCATTCATCAAGATCAGATATCTCGCCGTTCCAGGTGTCTCGCGCGCGCAGTTTTTCGATGTAAAATTCAAACGGGTTTCGGGAAACGGGCCTTTTTTCAAAATGGATTACTTTAAGCGGCACGTGGTGATTATCAGCCAGGAATTGTTTTGCCTCATCTATACAAAAACTTGAGTCATCTATAAAATAAGCCGCCGTATGAATCCCGTTGGTCTCGAATTCTTCCGCCAGCGCCCGCGCTTTTACCCCGCGTCCATAGCCGCAAAAACGGATATTTTCCGGAGAAATATCAAATCCGATGGATTTTAAAATCTCAACTGTATTTTCTTTCATTTCTTCAAACCGGTTGGTAACAGCAATGATCTTCATGTTCTTTTCCCCGGCCACCGCGGCAAGTTCCTCTATTCCCTCCACGGCACGGTAAACCCCCAGACGCAGGCCGATCTTTTCCACGGCAATAAATTCCCTAACGACTTCGTGCATCAACCAATCTTCCTGCTCGCGCATCCATGGTCTAAATTCCGCCGCGCTTTTTATTTTCCTGTTGCTTTCTATATTATGCCTGATACTGTCCATGATCATATAATACCGTTTCCGCGGGAATGACGAGGAAGGATATTCACAGACTTGAGTAACGATAGTATCGTCTATATCCAGATACAGCACCGCGCCGGTTTTACCGTATTTTCTCAGGTAATCGCTGACCCGGCTTAGAGTACTCACGGTTACAGCCATTTGATCATCTTTAAATAAATCGCCGCCGTCGCTCCCGTCATCGCGTGGAGAATCATCGGACATAAGGCCGTCAAATAAATCCTGGGCCTCCTCACGGTATGTTTTCTCCGGGATCAAGGGAATAATATTGATCAGGCCTTCCTCATCTCCGGACAACGCTTTACGGACCATGGACGGAGAAAGGTTTCCGAGATCGTCTTCGTGCCTGTGGATAATATCGGGAAGAAATGTATTAATATAATAATCACTGCTCAGGACATGCCGGGCATCTTTAACTCCCGCCGTAAATTTATATTTAATAATATTCATCCATCTCATCCAACCATACGGCGTCTGTGCCATTTCAAGGGCATAAGGAAGGATTTCCATATATTCATCATTGAGAAGATGCGCGCCTTCATGCTTCAATGTACGGTCAAGGTATCCGGTGTAATTCCGGCTGATAAATTCTTCCTCTGATTGGGCATTAGCCGGCCATTGATTTAAAACAAGAGACTTGATACTCTCATCAACGAAAGTAACACCTGTTGCAGCATATGCGGGAAGCTGGTCATTATCTTCCAGGGATCTCCTTACGTCATGCATCGCAGACAAAACTTCAAGCAATACCGGCATTTTCACCACGATAGGAACGGAATTTTCAACTTTGACATGCCTAAGAGTGGTAGCAATGTGCTGATCATGTCCCACACGAGCCTCCAGGAAATCGGGAATTATCGTCTGTTCGGTATAAAGAACCATCCCTTT